>CAYYDL010000281.1:0-7345 GCA_964470545.1 uncultured Hyphomicrobium sp.
GATATCGAGGCGGGAACACCGATGATTTTCATCGACGATATTTCAATCAAGCCGAAGTCTGATTCTAGCAGGACACCCGACCCCTACTTTCTCGGGCCGCTCGACGTGACCATTCAAGTAAGCGGCTATGAGCCAAAGAAGGAGGGTACGTGACGCGATGGCCAAGAACCTGCTCATGTATTCCGCTTTGGTTGTCCTTGGCGTTCTTGTTTGGCTCGATCGTGCACAAAAAGACGGCGCGCCCGCCGAAACGGTGATGCAAGCTCCGCCGATCGAGGGTGGCCGTGCCATTGCTGTCGCCACACCGCGCGAACTCGTAAATCCCTTATCGAAGTTCGAGAAGAGCGAACTCAAGGACACCATCGAGCGACCATTGTTTGCTTCGGCAAGAAAGCGTCCGCCGGCAGTCGCCGATGATCGCGCGACTATTGCTCAAGCCGAAGCAAAACCAGCGCCGCCGAGCTATGATTTGCTGGGAGTCGTTCGGGATGGTGAGCGTTCAATTGCGCTTATCCGAGACAAAAAGGACGGCACGAGTTTTCGTGTCGAGGTCGGAGACATGATCGGAGGTTGGCACGTTGCCAAATTGGCACCCAAATCTATTCTTCTCAGACGGGATGATGGTACGTCTCAATCCGTGCCACTGTTTTAAAAATCCAATTACCATATGCAATGGCGTATTTCACGCGTACAAGGTAATACGAGCTATTAAGTACGATTATTCCCGGTCATTTCTTGACATCGAAAATACCGTCGTTCATATTCGCCAATAACAAAAATAAACGACTGGGAGTGAAACAATGTATCCGGTGCTCGCTTTATTGGTCGCGACATCTCCAAGCTTCTATGAAGCCAAGGTTTCGACATTCGGCTGCAATTCAACTCAGTACGTCAATCAATTGAAAGAGCTTCGCTCCAACGCCGAGAAATTCCAGAAATTTTTGTATGAGCAGTATTTCTTGGGGCAATGCATTCCCATCAACAAGGGCGCAATCGTACAAGGCGCGGTCGAGAGCGATGACAGCGCGGTTTTGCGGGTGAACGCGGAAACCGATCCTCCGGGTTACATGTCTCCTGTCGACGATTTCGTGGCGAAGCCCGATTTTAAGATCGAACCGAAAGAAAAGAAGAAGTGAGGCTCGTGGCACCCTAGCCCGGTGTCAGCGGTTTCAACTGTGAGCTGAGGGTTATTGGCGCCCTCGGCGTAACAGCCGCCCGTCGCGGTATTCAGCAATCCGCTTTTCGTCTTCGATTGGAAAATCCCCGCGAGCGATTTCCGCGCAGTCTCCGCCGCATCGTTTCGATGCGTTAAAGACCGCGGCCGACGGAAAGCAATGAAATCAGGAAGATCCATCTGCTGAGAATCACAGCAGCTCTACTCATTCAGGCAAAAAAATAAGAGCGGGAATGGGAGTGTGCTATGTCTACTGACGACCAGGACGATTTTCCTGGCGAGGATGGTCAGAAGCCCGCAATCGAAGTCTGTGATACCCAATACCATCCTACGAGCAAGGCATTCAGTCTTTTCCGGGAGGGCGTTTCGTCTGCGTTCATGCCGTGGGCGTGCGAGATGAAATCCGACGGCCAGAGTTTTGAAGGACGGGTGGAAAGCGTCAATCTGCAAAAAGGCTCGCTCGGCCGCGTTTCTATGACGCCCATCGTGGCCTCAAGAAACAAGCTCAACATTGCCCAATCAGGTAGCGACTGCGTCTGCGGAAATTTCATTCTATCCGGAAAGCTAAAAATTGAGCAGGCGGGACGCACGAATATTGCGGCTCCCGGCGATCTGGCGTTGTACGACAGCTCATCGCCCGTCGTGCTTACGGAGGCGTCGGATACGATGTATGAGGATCTGGCATTCCTGATACCCAAAAAACATTTTGCCGAGATCCCCGGCTTCGAAGAGCGCATCCGAAATGGTGTACTCTCACGCGATGCGCTGCGCGGTCCACTATCGAGCTGCCTGTCTTTCCTGGCCGAGAGTCTTCACTCCTCGCCCGCGAGCGAGATCTCGGCCGTGTATGATGCATGTATCACCTTACTACCGGTCTCTCTCGGTTGCTTTGCAGAACAAGCCGAAACAGTCGCTGCCGGAGAAAATCATCTCGTGCGGGAGATGCTCGACTATCTAGATCGCAACATGTCCAATCCCGAACTATCGCCACAACACGCCGCTGACCACATCCACGTATCTGTAAGATACATCCATAAATTGTTTGCGCGGCGCGGCCTCACATTCAGCTCACATCTGACGGCCAAACGCCTGGATCGCATCCGACTGGAGTTGGTAGCGCCTTCCTGCCAACAGCATCCCATATCCGTATTGGCGTACAGGTGGGGCTTCAATGATTTGTCGACATTCAACCGCGCGTTTAAGGCGCGGTTCGGCTGTACGCCCAGTGTCTTCAGGACAAAGTCAGGCAGCTAACGCACACTCGCAAGCTCCGAAAAATCGTGTGCTACGGCGGTAAAGCCTCATTTGATGCCCCGACCTTGCCGGCCGGTTCCATTCCGTTTCATTCGCAGCAGCGTCATCCAGTCTTGCCGCACGCTTGCGAGTTCGCTGAGCGCCTAGTTTCGTTCGCTGAGAGCGTAGGAGAATCATCCCCAATTGTGAAACGGCGTATATCCGGAGCAATGAAGATGGGAATGAATCTAATTTTCGCGAAATATAAATATGATCAGTATATCGGAATTTTAGTCGCGAATTCGCAACAGGACAAATGCAATCAAAGTAAATTTATTGAACTCATTATGACGCCGTATAATGGAGATATATAGAGTTATAAGTGGGGAGTGAGCGCGAGTAAGAACGTAAAACAAAAATAAGGGCACTCGTTCATGGGTTTCAGGAATGCGCGGTGGCTTGTGTGCGTAATTGGTGCGTTCGTTGGTGGATGCGCATTGCCGAACGAGGCAGAGATTCTTCAACCGCCGGACATGATAGGAGAATTGGCGAACGCCAATCTCTCGGCGCCCCCTGTTTCGCATTCGCGTGCGCCACAGCTCGAATATGCGAGTGCAAGAACCGAAACGGGAAGCCTTGCAAAAGTCTATCCGGGTGCGGACGCAGCGGTTCGTGAGCGCGTGCAGGCAACTGAGAATGTCCGTGGCGTCGAGAAGAAGCAGGACGGATATCAGCTGAATTTCAGCGATGCGCAGCTGCCCGATCTTGTGAAGGTCATTCTGAAAGACACACTTGATATCGCTTACGTCTACGATCCGCGCGTTAAGGGCCGTGTGACGATATCGACAGGAGGCCCAGTATCTCGCAAAGAATTGCTTTCGATTCTTGAAAGCGTGCTGGGAATGTTCAACGGTGCGCTCCTCGTCGATAATAATCTCTACCGGATTGTGCCGGCCGCAGAGGCAGGTCGTCAGGCAATCAGTACGATCGACTACGCAAAGGAGGCCCAGGAGGTCGGTCCCGGTTACGGTGTTTCGATCGTTCCGCTAAAATATGTATCGAGCGAGACGATGACGCAGCTGCTCGATTCCCTCTCACCCAACCCCAACAAGCCGCAGACTGCTGTCCAGGACAACCTTCTCATAATTCGTGGAAATGGACGAGAACGAGAAGCGCTGCTTGAGATCGTATATTCGTTCGACGTAGACTGGATGAAAGGGCAGTCCGCAGGCATATTTACGCTGGAGAATGCCGCCCCCGATGAAATCATTCCGCAGCTTCAACAGGTTTTCCAGACAGACGGGCGCGGAAAAGGATCGATCACTTTTCAACCCCTGACACGCCTGAATGGCGTCCTGGTTTTGACGCAGAAGGCGAGGCTGCTGCATCAAGCCGGTGACTGGATCAAGCGTCTCGACAGCGGAGGTCCGGAGGCCGAGAATTACTACGTCTATCGTGTCGAAAACGGCCGGGCTGCGGACCTCGCTCAGCTGCTCATGGCGACGTTCACGGGGAAGGGACTTGGTACGCGCAATGCCGAGGAATCGGAGGTTTCGCCCGGCCAGGCCGCCGACCGGACGCAATCATCAAACGGCAGCGGTTTGAACGGAAGCAGCGGTTCGGGAACCCTCGGCAATTCGAGCAGTGGAAGTTCCGGTCTCGGATTGGGTTCAAGCCTTGGTGCCAGCTCTAATGGCAGCGCAGGTTCAGTATCTGCGGGTGCGTCTGGCAGCAGCTATCGTACGGGACAGGCGCAGGCTGCTGGAGCTTTAGTGTCGGACTCGAACGATGCGTCGCCTGAGCAGCAGCAGACGTCGGGTCCGATTCAGATCACACCCGATGAACGCAGCAACAAACTCCTCATCAAGGCATCCGGCCGAGATCTCCGCAAAATTTTGAGCATTCTCCGTCGTATCGACAAGACGCCGATGCAGGTTCTGATCAATGCAACGCTCGCCGAAGTCACTCTGAATGATAATCTTGAGTACGGCGTGCAGTTCTACCTGCAAAAGCATGCTGGCTCGTTAGGGTTTACCTCCGGACAATCCATCGACATCGCGCCAGCGGTGCCTGGTATGAACTTCATCGTGGGAGCGCTGGCGCCCAGTCCGAAGGTCGTTCTCGACGCGCTTGCGAGCGTGACCACCGTCCGTGTCGTCTCTTCACCGTCGGTGGTCGTCGTGCACAATCAACCGGCAACGCTGCTTGTAGGCGACGAAATTCCATACACGAGTCGATCGGCCGTCGGCGTCGTCGATCCGGAAGCACCCGTCGTCAACGAGATTGAATACAAAAATACCGGCGTCATTCTGAAGGTCACGCCGAAGATCAATTCGAATGGCCTCGTAACCATGACGATCGATCAGGAAGTCAGCACGGTCGCGGACAATGGCTCCGCCGACACCCTCACACCGACGATCTCACAGCGCAGCATAACGAGCACGATCGCCGTGCAAAGCGGGCAGATGGTCGTGCTCGGCGGTCTTATCAGTGAGAACACGACCCGTAAGAAGAACAACATCCCTGTGCTTAACAAGATACCTTATCTGGGCGACGTTCTCGGCGCGGCGAACAATACGCAGAAGGCTCGTACTGAACTCGTGGTCTTCTTGCAGCCTCGAGTTATTCGAAATCCCCAGGAGGCATCTGAAGTCGCCGAAGAGATGCGCGCCCGCATGCAGTCGCTCGCGCCGCGTCCAGCGGCCTGGGACGCGCACGTCGAGAGTCCAGGCGCCGAAGCTGATTGGCGGCATTCGGCTTCCATCAAATGATTGATCGGACCGGGGCCCGGCTAGAAGCGGAATGCAGAAAGACCGAGATCAAAGGCGATGTTATCCGCACACCAGATGATCCAGATCGACGGCGCAAGAAATACGCCCAAGGCAATGGGCGTCGAACCGCGGAGGGAGCGGGAGTCGTAGAGATGAGCGAACAGCACGCAAACAAACGCCGAAATGCAAGCGAGGAGTAGAACATGGCCAAGGCCAGAAAATCCGGTCCACGCTCCAGCAACAGCCGCCAGCTTTACATCGCCGAGACCGAGACCTTCACGTTTGCGCCAAAAAGCGTAGAGCCATCGGATTGCGAAAAGCATCGATGCTCCGACCGCCCCAGCCAGCGCGTGCTCCAGGACGCGGTTAGCGACCTCATCGCCGGAAAGAAACGCGACGAAAAGGCCCGCTGGGATGGCGGGCAGGGAGAGGACGTCCGGAATGATGAATTCGCGGAAATCGACAACGGCGATCGCAAGCATGGTCCAACCGAGCAAGCAAGATATGAGCGCCGTCTCCGTCTCGAACAAAACGAAGGATATCGTTGCGCAGCCAATGCCGAGGAAGAGCGGTATGGCGGCGGGCGCCATACGCGATATTTGCAGTCGCAATTTGAACTCCGCCGTTCGCACCCGATAATGCATACAGACATCGTACCACATCGCCAAAAAAGCTACTGGAATTCGCCAAGGCGCCAGGCCTCTCAGGGCGAGCGTTCTGTCGATGCCGCACGGCGGTTCCGGCTTTGGCTGGCAATTTGCTTCTACCTTGCCGCGCTCGGAATGTCGGTTGCAACATTCAAGAGCGCAGAGGCTCATCCGCTCGCCGGCATATTTTTGTCCGATCGACAGAATGCAACAGCGATCGAAAAGACTCACGGCTTCCACTGCCGGATGGAACTCGGATGGGATCCGCGCGCCGGCGTTTATCATTATCATCGTCATGAAGGGATATGCCGGGATTACAAAGGCTGCTGGCGCAAATCCCAGAGATGCATTTTTCTGTTGGGCCGTGGTTTCGGCGGCTGGGAATGGGACCGTTGGGGGTTCGACAATTGGCGTTATTATTCATGCATGATGCGAGCCGGTTGCTATTAAAGAGACCCAATGGCTTACAATACATCAGATTACAGGCGTTTTTCATTTGATAACTTCGACGTTCGCAGCCTTGGCAGGCACGCGGCCGCGTTCGCGGGAGCGGTAGCGATGATTCTGTTTTTTTCTGCTGCCACGGTCGCCGAGGGTGTTGAGGTGGCAGGAGATGACGATGGCAAGCGGGTCTCCATCAAAGTCGATAACATGACGATGGATGACGTCCTCGAAGAACTCCAGAAGCGATACGGATTTGCGATCGAGGGTCTCTCAAACGCCCAAAGCGATGAATTCTCCGAAGTTCTGGGCGGAAGCCTCGACGATGTTCTGGAACGACTTTTGCGGAACTGGAATCACATGATTGTCCATTCCGCCAAGAGCAGAGCCGGCATTTTGAAAGTCATGATCCTAAATTCCGATTACGGGGCAGCTTCGCCGGATGAAAGTTCCGATTCAGAGTCGCATCGAATCGAGCCGGTGGATTCAGGCGAACCAGGAAATTGACGACGTGATTATCAGTACGGAAACGAGTTGCGATCCGCGACCCCTCGGGAGGATGGTGTGAAGCCTTGCTCATTGTTGAGACTAATGGCCTTTTCTGGCTACGTATTAGCTACGGTTCCAGTCTCGTCGGCGCCAGTGTCTTATCCGGACCGTTCAGCCGAAGGGCGACCGGTGTTTCAACACGTTGGTGATGTCAGACAAAAGCAGCGGGCTCGGCATGGCTGGATCCGGCAAAGGCGCTATGGCGTTCCGAGATACGGATATTTTCCGTCTTATTACCGCCCGTACTATCAATATCAAGGACGCCCTCCGTATTGGTATCACCCATACTATGGTCCTTTCGATCGCCGATATTATCGGCGTTACATGCCATAGCAGCAGCCACTGACTCTTCTTCCCCAATACGGGTAAAAGCCGCGCGACCGCCAGTGCACCTGACGAAGGATCGTTCCGCACCGCCTGCGCGTTCCTATGGAGATTTATGGCGCACGTCGTACGACACATGGAAATACCGAGAAACCGGCTATGACTTGTGGACGGGGGGGACTTGTCCGAGCGCGCAGTTGTTACTC
>CAYYDL010000282.1:0-3608 GCA_964470545.1 uncultured Hyphomicrobium sp.
CTTAGAGATGGAACGGCGCAGATGAAAACGCGGCATCCCGACCGCGGTTCCTGTTGCCGCGCTGCCGGCTAGTCGCTGTAAGGAATAATGGCCGACTCTTACGGATAGCTATTCACCGATGTCGATCTCCAAATAGTCGAAGCCAATAGGGGACAGGAGGAGGCGGCGCGGCACTCACATCAGCCGCACGATAGCGACCGATAGTGACCTAGTGCAGCCGACGCGAAAAATCTCGTCCCTCGCACTTGAGCCTGCCGACTTATCCTTGCGCTCGGTTTGCGTCCCAATCCTGTTGCCAGCGCATTTAGGGCGGTCTTTATCTCTGCGGTCCTCGCTTCAATCAGAAGATGAAAGCGTGAGCCTACCAACTCGGCCCTCCGTATGCCTCTAGGCGAGCACGCTCACGCGGCGCTCGTGAGGACATCGCGTGAGCGTTGAGCGTCAGGGTTTGCTGAACCCGTCGCCGTCGCTATTCGCCGCCGCGACGCCGGCCAGGATCAAGGAGACCGATATGAACAGCGTGGTATAGAGGATTGATAGCGACATGGCAGGCCTCACGCATGGCGATCATTTGCTTGGTTCCGCCGGACGAAGAACGGAGGCGTTCCGTGTCTGCCGTGGTACAAGTCTCGCACGCGGCGAGCGCGGTTGATGAACTTGCCATACCGCGGCTGATCGGCCGTCTCACCGTCGAGCTTCTTCAGCGCGTCCATAATGTCGTCGAACCGGACGATTGGACCGATACTCGGCTTACGGAGATTGGGAGCAGCTTCGACAGCGCAGGCGTCCGAGGCCCACGATGCTAAGATGGCTCGCTTCTCCTGCACCGTAAGATCCGGATCAGCGGCGACATCCATTGGGGTCCGGAATGCCCCCGCTGGGTGAAAGAGGGAATCGAGATTGAAGTCCTTTCTGTTGGTCTCATTCGTGGCCACATCCCCAGAAGTTAGCGATATGGATCAAAGCCAGGCCTCCGAATGAGCGCCCGACGGCCAGGGATTTAGAAAAGGCTCGGTGCTTGTCAAGGGATGGCTAGCGTTAAGACATTTGCCCATGAAAATTTTTTGAGCGGCAGTCTTGAAACCGAAATCGGCCCTTCTAATTCATCGATCGTCGTGACCTAGCACGGCGGCTGGCGCCCCCGAAGGGCCAGTCAAAACCGGGCGCTGGACGTCCCTCCGGCGCTCCTGATGACCATGTTGCTCAACGGAGGATATGGATATGAGAAGCTTCGATCCCACCCCCTTCTGGCGTTCCACCGTCGGCTTTGATCGCCTCTTCGATCTAATGGACCAATCGTCCCAATGGTCGGGGGCCGAAACGTACCCGCCCTACAACATCCAGCGGAACGGCGACGACAGCTATCAGATTTCATTGGCGCTCGCGGGGTTCAGCCCCGATGAAGTGACCATCACCGCGGAACAGAATGTGCTCACGGTGGAAGGTGGAAAGCAGGCGAAACAGGAAGTCGAATACCTGTATCAGGGCATCGCCGCCCGGCCGTTCCGACGCACTTTCAACCTCGCCGATTATGTGCAGGTTAAGAGCGCGTCATTCGAGAACGGCCTGCTGAGGATTGATCTTGTCCGGGAAATCCCCGAAGCGATGAAACCGCGCCGCATCCTGATCAATGGTGGCGGCTCGAATGTGCAGCAAATAAAAGCAGCTTAAGCGGGAGCACGCGCAGGCCACGGCGCGATGTCGACCGTTGGCCTGCGTCTCCTAAATCGGTTGGTCACATGTAGCACCTTGCAAGCTGGATGGGACCGACGGTGCATCGGCTTGCAAATCGACCGCAACCCATATGTTGCATCAGGGGTGGTGCGATGAAGAATAACCAGCGGAAGACCACTCGTGAAGAGCGGCTAAAAAAGGCTTCCGACAAAAGCGCCTCCGGCGCCACGGCGATGGCTGATTATCGGCGGCATGAGCAAGCGCTCCGGGATCGTACGGCACAACTGAGGGAGGCTAGGTTGGCGCGCGAAGCTATCGAACGTAAGCCGAAGAAGGCAAGTCCGCACGAAGACGATGAGGTCGGTGAAAAAGTAGGGCAATTCCGGCCAGTGCGGTAAGCTGATGCGCAGACTAAACAGGCGGCGACCGCATGCCAATATGTAGGCTACAAGGGTCCGCTTTGATCCTCAACGCGTCGACCTCATCGTTGCCGCATATGAAAAATGCCCGACCGAATGTGCGGGCGGGTCACTAGAGAGCGTCAAGGCCTCGATAGTGCGCCATCACAACGGCGGCTTCCTCTAGGAGTCGGATCAACCGTCCCATTTTAATCGCATGACGATAAGTGAAGACGCAACATTCAGATTGGTACGGTACTTTGCAGCTTTGCAAACCGGCGCTTAATTTGGATACTCGTCTGAGCCTTGGACCCAGATGAACGATTGCACATCGATCATATCGCGCGGCCGGAGATCTTGGATGTCCGCGCGGACAGCCCGAGCAAAGCCTAATATACTGGAGTACGTGGACCAATTCGGGCGTGAGTTGTAGTTGAGATCATACCCGTAATTCTCGGCTGCGCGCCTTGTCACCATAGGCTTAAGAAAGAAGTGCTTGCTGGGCTGGGCGATAAAGCCGAACACAGTTGCCAAGGGCCAGGTGAGGACCCGCGTTTGGCGGCGCGGAAGGCCGGCCAGAACATCGACCCACGAATCGAAGCGTTGTGACAGCGGGGCGTCGCCGTGCAAAATGTCCCAAAGGCCTATCGCGAATGCTCTCGCTCCATCTTTAGATTTGACAGCATCCCGAAGAGCCATCTTCTCAAATGAGAAGAGCAAATTGGTGCGAGACTCGATAGCGACCGCGCGCTGTGCGATCGCGCGAAAGTCCTGCTGATCAATCAAGACGCGGAGCCATCGCGCCCTAGAGCCTCGCCCCAATGTTCGTGCGCCCTCCATTTATAGTTCCGTTCGAGATCAAGGTAGTCCGAGTCCGTGAATCCGCCGGGGTAGTAGCGGAGGAACTTGCGGAGGCTCTCCCGCGCCGACGACGCGGAGACGGTAGTCTGCGCCCGCCTTGGGGGTCTCCGCGTCTTGATGATCGCTGTGCTCGTCGAGTCGCTCGCTTCTCGGCCTGCCATCTGCACTACCTCGCGTTAACGTCGCCTGGATTTTCTTACATCCCTATCGAGTATCCTCTGTCTCCACGGCCCGCGGCACCGGGCTCGGCTTTAAGCTACTCTCGATCGGGTCGACCTGCGTCCCGCGTGAAGTTTGTCTCTGCGCGACGCAAAATAAGCGGTTATCTCCTTCACAGTCATGCAATTAAGTACGCGATCTTTGGGCACGCCGCCCTTGCGAGCCATCTCGACACCCCAGCGGGTCAGATCAATTTCGCCGGTTGAATGCGCATCCGGATTGATGCTCACCACACATCCCAACTCGAGCGCACGGCGATGCCAACGCCAATCCAGATCGAGACGCCAGGGATTGGAGTTGATTTCGACCACCACGCCGTGCTTGGCGCAGGCTTTCAGAACCGCTTCGATATCCACCTCATAACCTGGACGGCGCAGCAACTGGCGTCCCGTCATGTGTCCGAGGATGGTCGTGCATGGATGCGCGACGGCCGCCAGGATGCGCTTCGTTTGCGTT
>CAYYDL010000283.1:0-4639 GCA_964470545.1 uncultured Hyphomicrobium sp.
TGAGCTTCGTCGCAATCCCGACGCACGCGTTGATGAACCAGTCTTGATCCATGACGCCCCACGGCGCCGTCCGGTAAAGACGGGAGCGCGCGATGATTCGGATCGCGTTATCTGCAGTGAGCCTGCGGAGAGCCTCTTCGATATTTCCGGCGCGGTCGCCGATGTTCGTGCCCAGCGCCAGAACGGCGTCGAACGCAGCCGGCAACCCGTGAATCGCCGTCCCGGCGCACTTGCTTTCGGCCATCATCGGCTCCGGACCGCAGGTCAGTCGTATTTGATGTAAGCGAACCGCATATCGCCCTGAGGCGTACCCTCAAGTCCCTTGCCTTCCTTGCCCGGCTGCCAATGCACGACATCTTCGATCTTCTTGGCAAGTTCGAGGTCCTTCGAGGTGATGCCCTTCGCCGAATGCGTCATCAGCCGCACCTCGACCCACGCGTAGGAGCAGGTGATATCGGGATGATGCCACGCCGCTTCCGCCAAATGGCCGATGGTGTTGACGACCATGAGCGTGCCTTTCCAGCTTGCCGTTTTATAGGTGCGGCGGATCCACCCATCCTCGAGCTTCCAGGCCGGAAGGTTGGTGGCCAGCCAAGCCTTAACGTCAGCTTCCGCCATTGGTTTTTCGCGTTCCGTACTCATCTTGCCCTCGACCTCCAATTATCGGACAACTCGGTTCCGAAATCCTACAGCCGCCCCAGCCGCGAAAGCAAATTGCTGTCCTTGCGGCCACTCAAGAGAAAGGACCGTTTTTCGTGAAGCCTGTTCCGGCGACTTCCGCTGCTCTCCGCATTACGGCACCGGCACGGCTGCATCTCGGCTTCCTCGACCTGAACGGCGGCCTCGGACGTCGCTACGGGAGCATCGGACTCGCGATCGATCGGCCGAGCACGCGACTCACGATCGCGAAGGCCTCCAAGAATGTGGCGACCGGCGCCGAAAGCCGGAGAGCGATCAAGCTGCTCCGGAGATTTACCGACGATGAAAAATCGGACGCCTACGCGATCGATATTGAAGAAGCCATTCCCGCGCATGCCGGGCTCGGATCCGGCACACAGCTCGCGCTCGCGATCGGCGCCGCGATCGCTCGGATGCAGGGTCGCGAGCTTTCAATGGCAGATCTCGCCACCCTCGGCGAGCGCGGCGCGCGGTCCGGAATTGGCCTTGAAGCCTTCGCATCGGGTGGGTTCATCATCGATGGCGGCAAGGGCAGCACGGATCGCCCTCCGCCGCTGACGCTCCGCGCCGATTTTCCCGAAGACTGGCGCCTGATGCTTATCCTCAATCCCAGCTTCACCGGTGTTTCAGGCGAAGCGGAGATCACGGCATTTGCCGGGCTACCGCCCTTCCCGGAGAGTAAGGCGGCACACATTTGTCATCTCGTCCTGATGAAGCTGATTCCGGGCCTGAAGGAATACGACATCGAAGCGTTCGGATCGGCCGTCACAGAGATTCAGGAGATCGTCGGCGCGCATTTCGCATCCAAACAGGGTGGGAGCGCCTGGACCAGCAAAGCCGTCGGGCAGTTCGCTTCGCGCATGCGAGATATGGGTGCGACGGGCATCGGACAAAGCTCTTGGGGACCTACGGGTTTCGCCTTCGTCGACAGCCAGAAAGCGGCAGAACGCCTCTATCATTCTTTAGGCGAAGACGCTAAACGCGACGGGCTCGAAATCCTCATTGCACATGGCCGCAACACCGGCGCCAGCATCGAAACGCTGCGCAATTCATAACGAACGGAGCATTAAAGAAAATGAGCGACGCCACCCCGATTCTCCACATGCTCGCGCCGCAGAAGCACATGAGCCCCTTCGACGTGAACATGGCAGCCGATGCCGGCTATAAGGTGATCGTCCCTTACATCAACGTCGAATTGAGCGAAATCACGGGCCTCATTCAGGATGCGATCTTCTCGCGTCCGCCGAACTACGGAGTCCGGACCGGCTTCTTCATGGGTGGCAAGGACGCCATACTCGCACTCGACATGATCGAAGCGGCGAAAAAGGCGATGGTGCCGCCGTTTGAATGCTCCGTTTTCGCCGATCCCGCGGGCTCCTTCACGACGGCTGCCGCGATGGTCGCCTGTGTCGAGAAGGTGCTGAAAGAGAAGTTCGGCAGGACGTGGAAGGGCACGAAGGTCGCTGTCTTCGGCGCGACGGGCGTCGTCGGGTTTGCCTCGTCGATCATCTCCGCACTGGAAGGCGCGCAGGTGAAGCTCGTCGCCCATCGCGGTGTCGATCGCGTCATCAAGAACGCGAAGATCTCGAAGGATCGTTTCGGCGTCGATCTCGAACCGGCGCCCGGCGAAACCGATGAGCAGAAGAACGAGATCATCGCCAACGCCGAAGTCATTTTCGCCGCCGCCGCCGCTGGTGTCCGCGTCGTGTCTAAAGAGCAAATGCAGAAGGCTAAGAACCTGCTTGTCATGGCCGACGTCAACGCCGTCCCGCCGCCGGGCGTCGAAGGCATGGAGCTCTTCATGAACGGCGAGAAGCTGCCCGGTTCCGATGCACTTGGAGTCGGGCCGCTCGCCATCGGCGATATCAAATACAAATGCGAATCGGGACTCTTCAAGCAGATGATCGATTCCGACAAACCGCTCGCCCTCGACTTCCGCCACGCCTATGCGCTGGCGAAACAGCTCGTCGGGCTGGCCTGAGGTTTGAGCGGCGACGTGGTCCTTATCGCAGCCTTTTCCGGACGGAGCCTTGCGCAATCCGCCCGGCGCGCGGGCTATAGGCCGTTCGTCGTCGATGCGTTCGGCGACCTCGACACGCGAGAAGCGGCCGAAGACATCCGCGTCATCGGCGGCGCCATGCAGACAGGCTTCCGCACGAAGCCGGTCATCGCCGCTCTCGAAGACCTTTCTTCTGTGGCGGGATCGAAGCCCGTCGGGCTCATCCTCGGCTCGGGCTTCGAAGACAAGCCTCGCCTCGTGGCGGCACTCGCGAGCCGTTTCCAACTGCTCGGCGCGGATGCCGACACCTACAGAGCCTGCAAGGATCCGCGCAGCTTCTTCGACCTGCTCGACGAGCTTGAGATTGCACATCCCGAGACCCGACCCGATCCGCCTGTTCAGCCCGAAGGCTGGATTTCAAAGCGCATCGGTGGCAGCGGCGGACGGCACATTCGCATTTGCACTCAACACAACCGCGCGAAATCACGCCGATACTTCCAGCGACTTGTCACCGGCGAACGTCTCTCCATCTCAACCTATTTTACAAAACGCCGAGAGTACCACCTGCATTGGACGCGGCAGTGGACTGCGCCGTCTGTCGAACATCCCTTCCGCTTCGGAGGCGCTGTTTCAAATCCGCTCGTCGATCCGGAGTTGGGCGAAGACCTTGAAACCGCCGTGCTTGCGCTCGGCACGACACTTAAGCTTCGGGGATTGGCGTCGTTCGACGCCGTTGTCGGCGAAACCGAGGCTTACCTCCTCGAAGTCAATCCACGGCCGGGCGCATCACTCGATGTGCTCGACGATGAGTCCGGAATTCTTTTTCGACAGCACATTGCAGCGTTCCTGGAAAGACCCGTATCGTCCTCCGGCATGTCCGCGGCGCTTATGAAGCGCCCCAATCGGCCGGCGCGGGCCATGGCGATTCTTCACGCCGACCGAGGTGATCTCACACTCGGTGACACCCGCTGGCCGGAGTGGAGCGCCGATCGTGGCACGCCCGGGTCCTTCGTGCCGCGAGGCGCCCCCTTGGCAACGGTTTTCGCGACCGGCCCGACCGCCGATGCGGCAGAAGCCCTCGCCCGGACACGCTTGGCGGAACTTGAAGACCTGATATACGGACACGCCAAACTCTGATCAGACGGGAGTTCGATATGGTAAAGCCGCCCAGCGTCTCGGCCCGCGCCGCAAAGCTCGTGGAAAGCATCGTAGCCGATGCCGACGCCCTGCGCATCGATGTGACGACGGGCAGTGAGGGCGAACGCCTGATCGATATGGGCGCCAAAGTCGTCGGTGGACTCGAAGCCGGCCGCCGGCTCGGCGAAGTGTGCATGGGTGGCCTCGGCCAAGTCGCATTCACGCAATCGTCCGGCCTTCCCAACTGGCCCCTCGGCGTCGTTGTCACCTCGAACGACCCGGTAATCGCCTGTCTTGGCAGCCAATACGCGGGTTGGTCCATTTCGGATGAGGAAAGCGGATTTTTCGCGTTGGGCTCCGGTCCTGCCCGCGCGGTCTCGCGCGTCGAAGAGCTTTTCAAAGAACTCGGCTATGCGGATCGCTATCCCGAAACGACCCTCGTCATCGAAGGCGATAAGGCACCGCCCGCATCCGCGATCAAGAAAATCTCCGAGAACTGCGGCATCAATCCAACTCGATTGACGATCATCTACGCAACGACATGGAGCTTCGCCGGCACCGTGCAGATCGCGTCCCGTGTGCTCGAGGTCGCAATCCACAAGGCCCACGCTCTGCACTTTCCGCTCGAGAACATTCTCGACGGCATGGGCACGACGCCGATTGCCCCGCCGGTCCCCGACTTCGTCAAAGCGATGGGCCGCACCAATGACGCGATCATCTACGGCGGCCGCATCCATCTCTTCGTGAAGGGCCCGGACAGCGACGCGAAGCGTCTCGCCGAAAGCCTGCCCGCGAGCAACAGCGAAGCGTACGGCAAGCCGTTCG
>CAYYDL010000284.1:0-6315 GCA_964470545.1 uncultured Hyphomicrobium sp.
CTCTTCGAGCTTCGACAGTGACCGCAAGCGAAGGTTCAGGATCGCTTCTGCCTGAACGTCGCTCAAGCTGAACTTCGACATCAACTTGGCCTTTGGATCCTCCTCACGGCGGATGATCCGGATCACTTCGTCGATGTTGAGATAGGCGATCAGATAGCCGTCGAGGACCTCAAGGCGATGCTCGATTTTCTTCAGGCGATACGTCGAGCGGCGGAGGAGGACCTCAAGGCGATGCTCCAGCCATTGCCAGAGAACGTCGCGCAGGTCGAGCACGTTCGGGATCTGGCCCGCCGAAAGAACGTTCATATTAAGGCCGACACGCACTTCAAGTTCCGTCGCACGGAAGAGGCTTTCCATCAGCAGGATGGGGTCGACCGTGCGGCTCTTCGGTTCGAGAACGAGGCGAATTTCCTCCGCACTCTCGTCGCGAACGTCGCCGAGGAGCGGAAGCTTCTTCTCACTCATCAGGTCGGCGATTTTCTCAATGAGCTTGGCCTTCTGGACGCCATAGGGAATTTCGGTCACGACGATCTGATAGCCGCCGCGGCCGGTATCTTCCCTGTCCCAACGCGCGCGAACGCGAAAGCCGCCGCGCCCGGTTTTATAAGCTTCAAGAATTTGCGAACGCGGCTCGACGATGACGCCGCCCGTCGGGAAATCGGGCCCAGGGATCATCTCGACGAGTTTTTCAATCGTCGCGTTCGGGTGCTTGATCAGATGCAGGAGACCGGCGCAAAGCTCGTCGACGTTGTGTGGCGGAATGTTCGTCGCCATGCCAACGGCGATGCCGGACGAGCCGTTCGCCAACAGATTGGGAAACGCAGCCGGAAGAACGACCGGCTCTTCGACGCGGCCGTCGTAGTTGGGACGGAAATCGACCGTCTCTTCGTCGATGCCTTCGAGGATGAGGGCCGCGATCTCCGTCATCCGCGCTTCGGTGTAGCGCTCGGCCGCGGGGTTATCGCCGTCGATATTGCCGAAGTTCCCCTGGCCATCGACGAGCGGATAGCGAACTGCGAAGTCCTGCGCCAAGCGAGCCAGCGCGTCATAGATCGCCTGATTGCCGTGCGGGTGATAGTCACCCATCACCTCGCCGACGATTTTGGCACATTTGATATAGCCGCCTTCCGGATTGAGCCGAAGCTCCCGCATCGCATAAAGAATGCGGCGGTGCACAGGCTTCAGTCCGTCGCGCACGTCAGGCAGCGCGCGGTGCATGATTGTCGAAAGGGCGTAGGCCAGGTAGCGCTCTTCAAGAGCGGCTCTAAGCTCGACGGGTTCAATGGGGCCATCGCCCGGGAGAATCGGTTTCTCGGTCATGGGCATTCCCTACAGCGGCGCCGGGGCCTGCTCAAGCCTCGCCGCCATGTGCACCGCCTGCTGGGCCTAGGCGCGCCATTTCGGCGCAAGCCGGCCACGATGCGAGATCGATTTGGGCGGATCCGTCCGGATCGGCAGCCGTCCACAGGTGGCGCGCACGAGGCCTAAGAACCGCCATGGCGTCGGCGCATTGCCACGGATAACGTCTTTCTCAATCGTCACACGCAACGGGATTTCATCATGGCGGCTCTGGTGCCGGATCTGCCGCAGGTCGAGCAGCACATCGTCGCGATGACCAATCAGGTGCGGCAGGAGCAGAAGCTTCCGCCACTCAAGGTCAACGCCATGCTGGCCAGGGCCGCGCAGGCCTTCGCCCAGAAGGTTGCCAACAGCGGAAAGTTCTCGCACACCGCCGACGGCAGAACGCCGGCCCAACGCGCCGAGAGCGTCGGCTACAAGCATTGCGAGATCGCGGAAAATCTCGCAATGGACGAGGATAGCCGAGGCTTCGACACAGGCGCTCTTGCCCTTCAGGCCATCGCCGGCTGGATGAACTCGCCTCCGCATCGCGCCAACATCTTGGGAGCGTCGGTGTCTGAGATCGGTGTGGGCGTTGCCCGGGCGCCCGGCATCAAGCCCAAATTCATCTCGGTCGAACTCTTCGGGCAGCCAGCTTCGCGCGCCCTTACGTTCAAAATCAAGAATGTCGCGAAAATTGAGGTGACCTATTCGTATGGCGGCAAAGCTTATGATTTGAAACCAGGACGATCCGTTGTTCACTCGTCCTGCTTGCGGGATCAGCTCGTCATTTCGATGCCGGGCAGTCTGCTCTCGCCAGCCCGCGAAATTGCGCGCTTTAAAGCCGAAAACGAAAAACTTTACACGCTTAAATCCGATGCGTCCGGAATGCCGAAGCTCGAAATTACAATGCGTTCAACAGGTCCCTGACTGGAACACTTTTCATTCTCCTCGAAACCTTCTCATTCGCACTGCGTTGTCGTTAGTTTGAGATAAAAATAAAAAAGGGAGAAACGCGATGCAGACACGCCAGATCGTTATTTTCATAGGCTTGTGCCTGCTTGCGGCTGTTATCGTCGTCGTGGCCGTTACGTCTTATCAGCGGTCGCGTCCGCAAGCGGTCGTCGACGCGCCGGCGGTTCACGTCGAAACCGACAAGCCCGGCGGAGGGACCTCGGTCGAAGCGCCGGGCGTTCATATCCAAAGGGACGAGTCGGGGACGAAGGTCGAAGCGCCAGGCGTCAAAATCGAAGTCCCGCCGCCGAAACGGTCGGAAAATTGATGGTCGCGAAAGGCATTTTGAACTTCGAGGTCAGCCGATCGTCCGGAGGATGCCGCCCTCGACGCGCAATGCCGCTCCGTTGGTCGCTGACGCTTCTTTCGACGCCGCATAAACGACCATGTTCGCAACCTCATCGACACTCGCGAAGCGCTGGATGAGCGACTGCGGACGATGCTCTTTGACGAACGTTGCCGCCATATCGTCGGGCGTCTTGCCCGCAGCCTTCGCCATCGATTTCAGGAACTCCTCGACGCCCTCGGAGCGCGTCGGTCCGGGCAAGACGGAATTGACGGTAACGTTCGTGCCGGCCGTCAACTGTGCGAGGCCCTGCGCGATCGAAAGCTGTGCCGTCTTCGTGAACCCGTAGTGAATCATTTCGACCGGAATGTTCACGGCCGATTCCGATGAGATGAAGATGATCCGGCCCCAGTTCCGCTCAAGCATGCCGGGCAGGTAAGCGCGGGACAGGCGCACGCCGGACATGACATTCGTCTCGAAGAAGCGTGTCCAATCGGAATCGGGAATATCGAAGAAAGGCTTCGGCTCGAAGATCCCCGCGTTGTTAATCAGGATATCGACGGATGGGACGGCCTTGATCAGTGTGTCGCATCCTTCGGCAGTCGCGACATCGGCTGCGATGCCGGACACGGCTGCTGCTTTGCAGGCCTCGTGCACGGCCGCGACGCCTTTATCTACGGTCGCCTGCTTTCGACCGTTCACGACAACTTTGGCGCCGGACTGCGCCAGAGCCTTCGCGATCGCAAGGCCGATACCCGCTGTGGAGCCGGTAACGAGCGCCGTCTTGTCCGTCAGATCGATTTTCATGGGGCCATTCCGGTTAACGCTGTTGACGGTCCGTTAGATCGGATTTCGAGAACCATTTGCAAGCGGCAAATCGTGTTTTCGGACTGCCCCTGCTACGCCGGATCCGACGGAAGAGTTCCGTCGGGAGCCGTCGAGCATCATACACAATGTCGCATCTGCCGATGACGGCCAGCGAAACCGTTTCAAAAAAGACGGCCGTATCTACGCGACATAATTGTCGTAGAGGGAGACTAGTTGGGGAATTGGTGTCGTCAGGCGACAGTTTGTGCCGCAGCACTGGAAGGGACGCGGAATGGCACTGGAAATCGAACGCAAGTTTCTGACACGGGGCAATTCCTGGCGCCAGGCGTCAACCGGATCAGCACGCATCCTTCAGGGGTACTTCGCGCGAACCGCATTGGTCCGGGCGCGCATCCGCATCTACGGCGACAAAGGCTTCATCACGCTCAAAAGCGAGGCCGAGCAGCTCGTACGCCAGGAATACGAATATGAGATTCCGAAATCCGATGCCTTCGAGATGATCCAGAAGTTCAGTCTCGAACCCATCATCACGAAGATTCGCTACGATGTCCCGTTTGAAGGGGTCACTTGGGCAGTCGACGTTTTCGAAGGCGCCAACAGCGGCCTTGTGGTGGCCGAGGCGGAATTGAAAAAGGTCGACCAACCTCTGGCGCTCCCGCCGTGGGTCGGGCGAGAAGTCACCGATGATCACCGGTACGGCAACTCCAACCTTGCGCGCTACCCGTTCATCACCTGGGACGACTACAACAAACCTCCCGGCGGTGCGGATGACGCGTGAGAGAGCGAGGTTCTTCCCTCGTCTCTTCGCGCCGCCGACGCTGCTGCCTAGTGCCAGCCGTTGTAGGGATCCCAGTCGTCGGACTCCTCTTCGGCGTCGCGATTGATGATATGCGGCGATTGAGGTGGCGTCTTTGAAGCAGCCTTGCGCGAAGACGGCGCTTTGGCTGCGGACGCTACTCTGCCGCTCAGCGAACGCACGACCGTCACCTCGGTGCCGACGTGCACGAGCGACGCAAGATGCAGGACGTTCTCGTTCAGCATGCGGAAGCAGCCCGACGATTCTGCCTTGCCGATCGATTTCGGATCGTTGGTTCCGTGGATGCGATAGAGCGTGTTGCCAAGATAGATCGCCTTGGCGCCGAGCGGATTGCGAATGCCGCCAAGCATGCGCACGGGGAGATACGGCTGGCGCTTGCGCATGTCGGCGGGCGGATACCAGTCCGGCCAATCGGCGATGCGCGACACCTTTTCCTTGCCGGTCCAGGCGAAGCCCTGACGACCAACGCCAATGGAATAAGCATAGGCGGAGTTCGTGCTCAGCACATAATAGAGCTTGCGCGCACTGGTATCGATGACGATCGAACCGGGTGCATAGGGACCGCTGAACGCCACCTTCGGGGGCGCGACGGCGCGTATGTACGGCCGCGCCCCGCCGCTCCTCCCCTGCGTTTTACTGAGGCGCTGTTCTTCTTCGGCCGATGGTGCTGCGTCCCATGCACCGTAATCGTCACGGTAGCCGTCTCGGGCGCCGTCGTATTGCGGAGAGGCGTCCTCGTCGCGGCCATACACGCGCCGGCCGGGATATTGCTGCTGCGCGCCATATCCGCCGTCGTACCGTCCACCATTAGAGCGCGGATCGTAGCGGCGTGGATCGTTATCGGGATCGTAATAGCGATTGTCCGCCCGTGGTCCGTCCTGCTGATCGAAATAGCGCTCGTCGGCTTGCGGATCGTCGTAGCCGTCATACCGCGAATAGTTGTCGACCGGAGCGCCACGCGGATCGCTCCATTGCTGTGCCAAGGCAAGCGTCGATGAGCCAGCCAATGCCGACATGGCGACGATCGAAAGAATGATTGCTTTCATTTGCATTCCCCGCTCTGCGTTCGAGGCGGAACGTCTCGCCTCGCTTCCGGTTGCCGACCGTGCTCCGGGAAGTCGTCATCGGCGTGGCAAATCAATGGCATCGAACCGCGAGCGGTATTTCAAATTGTATCGGAGAAACGCTCAGGATTGATAAAAGCCGACAATGCGGCCTTCGCGATTGATGCAGATCATCGCGACGAGCGCGCCAGCACGTCCATTAACTCGGCGACCTTACGACGCTGGTCCGCGGAGTTGCCACTCGCGATCGCGTGCTCGACGCAATGGGCGACGTGATCGCGCAGCACTTCTTCCTCGACGCGCCGAAGTGCGGCACGCACGGCCGAGATCTGCGTCACGACATCGATGCAGTACCGCCCTTCCTCGACCATCTTGGCGAGGCCGCGCACTTGGCCTTCGATGCGATTGAGGCGCTTGAGACAGGCGGCCTTGGTTTGCTTTTGCATAGCTTGACGTATACCCCACCCGGGTATATCTGTCAATTCATACCCCTGGCGGGTATCCGTCACAGCGATCGCGAGGCGCCGAGCCATGACAGAAAACAAGCCGACCGCCGAACGTGCGCCGGACCAGCACGATCACGGCTGCTGCGCGAGCAAAGCGGCCGAAAAGAGTGCCGCCCAGGACCATATTCATCATTCTCATGGTGGCGAGACGAACGCGGCGCACATGGCGAAAGATCCGGTCTGCGGAATGAGCGTCGATCCGCACACCGCGAAGCATCGCGCCGACCATGCGGGCAAGCCCTATTATTTTTGTTGTGCAGGCTGCCGAACGAAATTCCTTGCGGACCCAGAGAAATATCTCAAGCCAACCGAGGCCCGCGCAAAGCCGGTCCCGGAGGGTACGATCTATACGTGCCCGATGCATCCGGAGATCCGCCAGGTAGGGCCGGGTTCCTGTCCCATCTGCGGCATGGCGCTCGAGCCCGACGTCGTCACGGCGGAAGCGACACCGAACGCCGAGCT
>CAYYDL010000285.1:0-1712 GCA_964470545.1 uncultured Hyphomicrobium sp.
AAAGCGTCAGGCGAGTAAAGCGACGTGGGAAGGCATCCCTGGCTAAAACCCGCGACATCGCTTGAGACGCCGGCCGCGCCACCAAAGATCGAGGTCGAAACGCCGGCTATCTCGGTTGGGATCGGAGCCGTCTTGCAAAGCTGCTTGCTCGAACGGATACGATCGTCATCTTCGGAGAAATGCTCCCAGACCAGCGTCGCCTGCAGATTTTCAACCGGCTTCCAGCCGATGCTTAGCCGGCCAGACCAGAGGTTGCGGCCATCGATGCGTTCATTGGTCGTTTCGTTGAAGCTGTATCCCTGCCGCTTGGTCCATTCGCCGGCCAGGCGGATATCGAGACGGTCATCAACGAGGGGGATATTCAGCATCCCCTCGAAACGCCGTTGATGGTAGTTACCGAGTTCGCCGGACGCCATCGCCTCGAACTGATCGGACGGCTTGGCCGGAATAAGATTTACCACGCCAGCCGTCGCGTTGCGGCCGTACAGCGTGCCTTGCGGCCCGCGAAGCACTTCGACCTGGCTGACGTCGAAGAATTCCTGCTCGAAGAAATGATTGCGGATGAAAGGTGTGTCGTTGAAGGCAACTGCCACGGCCGGGTCGGTCGTAACCGAAATGGCTTGCGTGCCAATGCCCCGAATTTGAATGGAGTAGCCTGCAAAATTCGTTTTTGTGAACGTCAGGTTCGGCACCTGCTTCACGAGGTCGGGCCCGCCAGCGGTTTGCGTCGCGGTCAACTGTTCCTGGCTCAGCGCCGTTATCGCAATCGGAATGCTCTGCACATCCGCGCCGCCCAACTTGGAAGATGTGACAGTAACGGTTTCGACGGCGGCTCGCGCTGGCGCCGCTTGAGCCAACTGCATGGCCGGGATATCGATGCTCGAACTTTTTCCACTGCCCCCGACGATTTCGACCACTCCCGACGGACTGGGATTCGCAGTGAAGCCCGTCCCCCTCAGGATTCGGGAAAGCGCATCGGGAGCAGAGAAATCTCCTTTGATACCTTGCGTCTGGGCGCTCTTTGCGGCGTTGGCTGATACAATGACCGCTACACCGGATTGCGCCGAATACGCATCGAGCGCGGAGGCGAGGTCGCCGCGCGGAATATCGAACGGCGCAGCGAGCGCCCCTCCGGTAAAGACCGCAACGCAGGATACTCCCGCGAGCAACCGGCTTATTAGTGAACGGTATTGCATACGCCCCCCTTGCATTGAACTGCTCCTGCCCCTCCCACGCTCAGCGCGAGAAAATGATTTCGTTGGCGCGTTTCCTGGCCTTGAGGCCAAAGATGTTTGCGGCCATGCGTTCGAATTCTTCGAGATCGTTGGCCGGCAGCGCACCGTTGATGGTTTCGTGCCCAGCTTTCGGATCGTCGATTACGATCTTGGTTTCGTTGTAGCGATTGAATTCGCGCGCGGCGTCGGCGAGCGTCGTTCCGCGGAAGATCAACATGCCCTTGCGCCAAGCCAGAGCAGACGTCAGTACCGGCAACGGAGCCCGCTTTACGGAAACCGAACCTGCCGATGCCAACAGCACGTCGCCTGGAACGAGAGTTGTTGTCTTTTCGCGTCCGTCCTGCGGCTGTGCCTCGAACCGAATACGGCCTTCCACGAGCGAAACCTTGAGTCGCCCATTGTCGGACTGGGCGGAGAATATCGTACCGAGATCTATGATGCGTCCCGCATCGGTCACCACCACAAAAGGACGGGTCT
>CAYYDL010000286.1:0-7431 GCA_964470545.1 uncultured Hyphomicrobium sp.
GCGTTGGAGATCGGACGTCTTGACGGCTTGCAAAAGCGGTTCAAGGCGTCAGTCGTGCCGTTTCCGTTCTACGATCCGAAGAAAGAGCGTGTCCGGATGTAGACACGCGCATAGCTCTCATGCAAATCGCGGTCAGGTTCACCCTGGCCGCGATTTTTATTTGGCTCTGAGTTGCATCGCGCGTCGTCGAGGGGTAAACGCGCCAAGCCCCACGGAGACGCAGATGTTCAAAGCCATCCTCATTGAAAAAGACGGCGAGCAGGCGAAGCCTCGCGTCGCGGAACTCGAAAAGTCCGACCTGCCCGAAGGCGACGTCACCGTTCGCATCGACTATTCGACGCTGAACTACAAGGACGGGCTTGCGATTACCGGCAAAGTGCCGATCGTCCGCTCGTTTCCGATGGTTCCAGGCATCGATTTCGCGGGCGTTGTCGAGGAAAGTTCAAATCCGCGTTTCAAAGCGGGCGACGCCGTGATCCTCAACGGCTTCGGAGTGGGCGAGGATCACTGGGGCGGGCTTGCGAAATATGCGCGCATCAAGGGCGATTGGCTGATCCCGCTCCCCGAGGGAATGACGGCCGCGCATGCGATGGCGCTCGGCACGGCGGGCTACACGGCGATGCTGTGCGTCATGGCGCTCGAAAAGCAGGGCGTGACGCCGGACAAGGGCGAAATCATCGTAACCGGCGCGGGTGGCGGGGTCGGCGGTGTTGCCGTGCTTCTTCTCTCCCGGCTCGGATATGAGGTTGCGGCTTCGACGGGGCGTCCGGAAGAAGCTGATTATCTCAAAGCTCTTGGCGCCAAGACGATCATTCCGCGGGACGCGCTTTCTTCTCCTGGCAGGCCTCTGCAAAAGCAGCGTTGGGCTGGCGCCGTCGACAGTGTCGGCAGCCACACGCTCGCGAACGTCTGCGCTCAAATGAAAGAAGACGGCATCGTGACCGCATGCGGCTTGGCCCAAGGCATGGATTTTCGTACCACCGTTGCGCCGTTCATTCTGCGCGGCGTGATCCTCGTGGGCATCAACTCGGTTTACCGTTCGCTTGCTGACCGCGAGGAAGCGTGGGGCCGTCTCGCACGCGAGATCGATTTCGCGAAGCTCGACGGCATGACGCAGACAATTCCGCTGTCAGGTACCATCCAAGCCGCGCGAGACCTGATCGACGGGAAGATTCGAGGGCGTCTGATTGTTGACGTCTCCAAATAAGCTTCACACGCAAGGAACAGAGAATGCCGTTTCTCCGCTTCGACCTCCTCAAGGGTCGCACCGACGCCGAAATCGCGTCGCTGCTCGATGCTGCGCACGACGCCATGCTCGCAGCTTTCAAGGTACCGATCCGCGACCGCTACCAGATCGTGCACGAGCATGAGCCGAGCCGCGTTCGCATCGAGGATACGGGACTCGATATCCCGCGCACCGACAAAGTCGTGTTGCTGCAGGTGACGACGCGGCCGCGCACGACGGAAGAGAAGACTACGTTCTACCGGCTGCTCACGGAGGCGCTGTCAAAACGCTGCGGCATCAGTCCGAGCGACGTTATGGTGAACTTCGTCACCAATACCGACGCCGACTGGTCGTTCGGCAACGGCGAAGCGCAGTTCCTGACAGGCAAGCTCGGCGGCGAACCGAAGTGAGGTCAACAGATGCATCTCGTGCAAGATCCGAATGCCCCCGCATCGCCGACGATCACTTTCGATCAGTTCTTGGCGGTCGATATCCGAGTCGGCACGGTCGTTGCGGCTGAGCCCTATCCGGAAGCGAAGAAGCCCGCGCTGAAGCTCAGAATCGATTTCGGCGGCAGCATCGGTATCAAGCAGTCGAGTGCACAGATTACGCGTCATTACGATTGCGCGACGCTCATCGGGCGGCAGGTCGCGGCTGTCGTGAATTTTCCGCCGCGCCAGATCGGCAAGTTCATGTCGGAAGTTCTGACGCTCGGCTTTCCCGATAAGGACGGCGAAGTCGTGCTCTTTCAACCGGACATCAAAGTTCCGAACGGCGCGCGGCTTTTTTAACTCCTGTCATCCCCGAACGTGTTCGCTGCGCTCACCCGTTCGAGGATGACGTCCGAATTACTTCTTCGCGTGACCGATGGCCCAGACGTAGGCGGCGACGGCGTTGACTTGCGCGTCGGTCAAGTCGACGCCGCCCTTTGGCGGCATGGCGCCAGCGTGCTGTTTCGGCTGCGAGACGCCTTCGAGGATCGTCTTCTTGATGCCGGCAAGGCTGCCATCGCTCCAGAGCCAAGTCCCGGCAGTCAGGTCAGCACCGACGGGACTGCCGACACCACCCGCGCCGTGACAGCCCGCGCATGTCGCGCCTGCCTCATCGCCGTTGAAAATCTTCTTCCCCAGCGCGACCTCGTCGGCCGTTGCGCCGGGCGGCACCGGAAGCGCGGCTGCCGTTCCGGCATCGGGGTGAATGCCCTCGGGTGGCAGAACGTTCGAAGACGCTGATGCCTGCGACGGGACTTCCGGCGCGGCGTCGAGTTCCTTGGAATTCGGGTCGCCCACATAGGTGATCCGCCAGATGCGGCCTGCAACATCGTCGGAAACGTACAGCGCACCATCAGGAGAAACGGCCAGACCCGACGGCCGATGGGGCGCGGTGCCGGGATCCTTGTGCGCACCGGCAAACCCGTCCGCAAAGACGATGAACTTGCCGGTGGTCTTGCCGTCAGCAAACGGCTGGTAGACGACATTGTAGCCACCCTGCGGGCTCGGTGCACGGTTCCACGAGCCATGGAACGCGATGAACATGCCGCCGCGATAGGGCTCGGGAAATGCCGTCGCCTTGTAGATCTT
This sequence comes from uncultured Hyphomicrobium sp., assembly GCA_964470545.1. Classification (GTDB taxonomy): domain Bacteria; phylum Pseudomonadota; class Alphaproteobacteria; order Rhizobiales; family Hyphomicrobiaceae; genus Hyphomicrobium_B. The sequence goes on from CAYYDL010000286.1 coordinate 2,806, forward strand.
CATATCGTTCGGAGCCCAATGCGCGGGGAAAAACGCGACAGGTCCAAGCTTTTCCGAGCAAATGCCGACCTTCTTGCCGTCGCCTCCGTACTCTGGCGCAAGAACGAGTTTCTGTTGCATGCCGTCGAAATAGCAGCGCGGCCAGCCGTAGTCGCCGCCAGGCTTCAGCTCGACGACTTCTTCGGCGGGAAGATTGACACCTTGCTCGGCGGTGTAAAGTTCGGGCCAATCCTCATGCAATTGATCGCGGCCGTGTTGTGTCACGTAGAGGCGGCCCGCGGAATCGAAGTCGAAGCCCTCGCCGTTGCGGATGCCCGACGCGTAGCGCTCGGCGGGAGAGAATTTCTGATCGAGCTTATTGGCGTCGTACCGCCAGATGCCTGCCCGCGTCTTCCTCTCGATACAGGGATCGTTGCCTTTCGAATGGGGCATGCGGTTCTTCATTTCGCATGTGTTCGTCGCCGAACCCATCTCGACGAACAGGTTGCCCCTAGGATCAATGATGAACCCGTGCATCGGATGGTCGCCGGTGATCGGCATGCCCGAAAGCACCGTCTCGCCCTTGCCTTCCGGTGCGATCTCGCCTGCCTTCAACGGATAGCGCACGATGCGATCATTGATCTCGGCGTATATGTAATTGTTGTAGAGATAGATGCCGGTGCCGCCGTGGCCACCCTCTGCCTGCGTTTCTCCGAAACGCTTGACGAGGTCGGCTTTACCGGCGCCCTTCGTATCCTTCAAGGCGACGAGAAAGCCGCCGGGCGGAAGGTCGTTGTTCTTGTAATAGACGCCGCTCCAAGTGTTGACGTAAAGCGTGCCATCAGGCGCAACCACCATCTGCCGCGCGTGGCCGATGTTGTCGGCGAAGATCGTTGCGCAGAATCCTTTGGGCAGGCTGAGTCCGCCATTGTCTCCCGGACATTCAGCGGCGTATGACGACGTCGTCGCAATGAATGGCATTGCGACGCCGAGCGCAAGGACCGCAGGCGCTGCGGACAACCATGTTCGCATCGTTGCAAATAGCTGCATGCTAAACTCCTGGAAGTGAAACTTGGGGCGGTCTCCGCAACGGGAAGGCCGCTCAATTCAGTTGCCGAGCACGACCGGTACGGCCTGGAAGGGTAACCTGGGCGGTCCGCTTTGCTTCGGGTCAAAGAGGTGCGAGAGCTGGCCCTCGCCGACCCAAATCGTACCGCCTACCTTCGCGACCGATGTCGGACCGTTAAGTCCGTCCTTCAAGGTCTCCACCTCAACTTTGTCGCCGTTGACCGTCACCCGGTCGACCGTGCCGCCGCCTTCCGCCATCAGGAACGTGTTGCCGCTGAGCTGACGCAATGCGTCAGGATTCTGCAGCGGACGGGAGGTTTGGAGCTTTGTGACGGCTCCGGGCGCGCCGTCCTTCAACGTGATGCGGAAGAATTCGTTGCCGCCGAACGTGTTGACGTAAAGGTTGCCGTCGCTACCAAACGCGATGCCATCGAGGCCTGCGCCGTTCTTCGGCGCCAGGAGGTCATTTTCGAGCCAGACCTCCAAATCTTTCGCGCCGGGCTTTAATCGCAGGATCTGTGGTGCGGCGGTATTCGTGACATAAAGTGTGCCATCCGGAGCGATCACCATGTCATTGCAGATATGCGCCGCTCCCGGGAACGCAGCGCTGAACTTGCCCTCCCCCGTGGAGAGATCGAAGCCTTTGAGATTGGCGCCTGGGACAGAACTCGGTCCAGGAATGCCCGCCGCGGACATGTCATTGGAGCAGACCCAGAGTGTTTTCGAAGGTTCATCGACAAGGACGCCGAAGGTGGAGCGCGTATCGAAGGCGCCAGGCTTGATCCACATTTCAGCCTTTGATTCACCAGGCTTTACGCGCGCGATGCCGCCAGCGGCGATGCTGCTGATATAAATCGTGCCGTCGGACGCTGCGGACATGCTCTCCGGGTAAGCCTGCTCGCCAGGAATTATGATGGGCTTAGCCTCGTCCGCAGAAGCTGGCACCATCAATGCGTACAAACAGGCGAACGCGAGGGCCGTCAACTTTTTCATTTCGTCTCCCTTCGGAACGGGCTCTTCTCGGCGCCGCGTTCCTCTGCTTGCTTTCAATTTTTTATATTGTGAACGACATTCTATGAGCGCGTTACGACGCGTGAACGTATAGATCAGGTGCGAAGATCCGCGTCGTTTCGCAAGGGCTTGCGCGCGCTTTCAATGCGTGACCATTGCAGGCTGCTTCCGGATGCCGGTCGCAATCGATTCCGACATTTCCTCCGCCTTTCCTCGCGGCATGGAAAAACTCACGCCGAAGCCATCGGTTGTGCGCAGGGTGAGTATGACGAGCGATGGATCGACGGCCTGCTCGATCATCCAGGAATCCAAGGGATACGTGAAGCGGCACGAGGAGTCGCGGTACTGACGGCCTATCGCGGCATCGATGAGGTTCGGCAACGTCATTGCCAGCATTCCGAGTTCGTCCACCCGAAGAGTGAGAGCCAGGGGAGATCCCCCCACGTCAACGACATGCAGCGTTACGCTGAGACCATCTCTCGCGATGGTGAACCCCGATAGCGCGCGCACGTCAATGGGCATGATTTGTCTCCAATACGCCGTTCAAAAAATTCTAATTGTTTGCTTCGTTATAGTCCATCAGCTATTTCGATGCCAAGTTGACGGATGCGCCCGCCTTGTGCCGGGCTCACTTCCTGTTCCCTGCGGCACAGCCGCTTGCCCAAAGTCCGGCTAGGTGGCCGATGTGAGCGCAACTGTGGTATTCAGTATGCGCATAGCGTTCGGAGCAATTCGACTTCTGGGGCCGTGTCATGCCGCGATCTTTGCTGAAGACGTTCGCCTTTGCCTTCGCAACCACCGCCTGTGCGCTTGCATTCGCCGTGCAGGAATCGGTCTTTGCCGCGTCCGGCGACAAGATCGGCGATGCCATCGTGATCACCAACATCGTCATGGCCGACTACGCCAAGGAGGAGCGCCGGCTCGCTCGCGGCGATGATGTGCGGCAAGATGAGACGATCGAGGTCAACACCGATGCGCAGGGCGAGTTCAGACTCGATGACGATACAAAGCTCGCGCTCGGTCCCGGGTCACGGCTGCTGCTCGACAAATTCGTCTACGACAGCGACAAGAAAGCGGGCTCGATCGTCATGGAGATGGCGAAAGGCGCGTTCCGTTTCATCACCGGAGTCGCAAAGAAGCCGACCTATGTGATCAATACACCCAACGCGTCGATCACGGTGCGGGGCACAATCTTCGACACCTACATTCTTCCCGACAAATCCGTCTGGGTCCTGCTGCACGAAGGCGCCATCGAAGCGACAGGCAAAAAGAATGTCTGCCGTGTCCTCGACCGTCCCGGCCAGATGATGCACATCGGGGCCGACGGAACGGTCACGGGTCCGTTCAACTGGTCGAAGTTTCCCGACAGCAATGCAGTGGCTTTCGATACGGCGTTTCCGTTCGTGATCAATACGCCGGCCATTGATCCAAACCCGCATCTGTCGCGCACGCAAATCATTGAGGCGAACTTGCCCGACGAACCGGACCAGAAGTGCATCAATCCACATCCGCAGATCGTCCCAAGTCCGCCAATCAAGACGCGCAAGGCGGAGAAGCCGAAGAAGACACCGCCTAAGAAGAAGGTCGCGACACGCAAGCCGAAGAAATATGACGGCGGCTACGGTGACGACTGCCCGGATTGCATGACCGGTATGGGCATCGTCATCGGCGGCGGTGGCGGGTTCGGTGGTCATCGCGGCGGGCGCGAGGGCGGTAGCATGGGTGGATACAAAGGGCGGTGACGTCGAAACGGCAAGCCTGACTTGAAGCGTCAGACTCGGGACCCGACGGCCACGTTCCTGCGATAGTAGTCGGCCATTCCGCCCGATGAGACCTCCAGGCACTCTGAAAGGGCAGCGTCGATCCGCATTGGATCACCGTCGTTTCGCGCCGAGAGGAACGCGGCGTGTGCTTCTTCCCACCGGCGGAAACGATCGTCCGTCGCGTATGTCTCGTCGCCGAGCAGCGCGAAAATCATTTCCGGCCGGTCCTTGCCGCGCGGCGTGACGGCGCCGAGTTCAAGCAGCGCAAATTCCGGCGCCTCCGCCGCCGTCCGCTCACCGACGATGATGTCTGCGGAAAATGTTTTCGTTGCCTCTTCGAAGCGCGCCGCGACATTCACAACGTCTCCGAGAACTGAATAGTCGAAACGTTGCGGTGAGCCGACGTTGCCGACGACGCACTCGCCGGTATTTACGCCGATACCCATGCGGACGGGGGCGAATGGCTTACCCGCCGTCCGGCTCTCTGCCTCGAGCGCTTCATTGAGCCGCGCGAGGGCGTCGCGCATCGCAAGGGCCGTGCGGCATGCGTTCGCAGCATGACGCGGATCGGGCAACGGCGCGTTCCAGAAGGCCATCACCGCATCGCCCATGAACTTGTCGATCGTGCCGCTGTGTTTCAGGATTTCGTCGGTCAATGGCGTGAAGAGGCGGTTGACGAAGCGGATCAGCTCTTCGGCACGCATCCCTTCCGATATTTTCGAGAAGCCGCGCACGTCGGCGAAGAGAAGCGTGATTTCGCGCGTTTCGCCGCCGAGTTTCAGCTTGTCGCGATTACGCGCCAGTT
>CAYYDL010000287.1:0-5223 GCA_964470545.1 uncultured Hyphomicrobium sp.
GATTCCGAAAAGATTTTCGAACCCTTCTTCACGACAAAGTCGATGGGGATGGGAATGGGTCTGCCAATTTCCCGATCGATCGTCGAAGCGCATCGCGGCCAACTGAAAGTCAAAACGAATGCGCCCGAGCGTGGATTGACGTTTGTTCTGTGTTTGCCGCTACCGCGGGAGGACCTCGCCCATGCAAGCTGAGGAAAGCGTTTTCGTCGTCGATGACGACGAGGCAGCACGAGAATCTCTCGCGTGGCTCCTTACATCCGTCGGTTATTCGGTCGTTTGCTATCAGTCGGCGAACGCATTTCTGGAAAACTATGATGGTCGCGCCGGTTGTCTTATTCTCGATGTGCGGATGCCCGGAATGAGCGGCCTCAATCTCCAGCAGGAACTGCAAAAGCACAATTGGCCGCTTTCCAGCATTCTCGTGACGGGTCACGGCGATGTTCCGATGGCCGTAGCTGCGATGCGTGCGGGGGCGCTCGATTTTCTACAAAAACCTTTCAACAATCAGTCCCTGCTGGACCGGACGGAAGAGGCGCTCTCGCGCGCGAGAGCACTCCGTCACGCAGCAAGCGCGAAATCGGAAATCGAGACGCGATTTGGCAGGCTGACATGTCGGGAGCGCGAGGTTGCATGGCTTGTCTTTGCTGGAAAGCCCAACAAAGTAATCGCGGATAACCTCTCATTGAGTTGCAAGACCGTCGAAGCCCATCGCGCGAGCATGATGGCGAAAATGCAAACGCATTCAGTAGCGGATCTCGTGCAGAAGCTCAGTCTATTGCGCCCGTCGGAAACTGCGCTTGCCTCGCACGACTTGTGACGCGCGCTCGCGCCATCTGGCTATTCTATTTCAGAAATAGACCTGGACTATATTTGATCTGATCGGTTACGCGCTCGGCATTCAGCGCCTATGATGCTTTGCCCGCTCGTTCGGGGACACGACGCAATGCGGGTTCGCATCAGAAATATGCTCCCCACGTAATGCGCCGCAACACCAATATCCAAAAGCCGGGGCATACCATGGCAAACTCGCACCATTTTTCCACGTCACGAAACCGTATCGCGATTGTCGGAGGAGGATCCGCCGGTATCTCAGTCGCCTCGAGCCTGCTGGCACGCAATCGGGATCTAGAGATCGCGATCATCGAGCCGTCTGATGTCCACTACTACCAGCCTGGCTGGACCATGGTTGGCGGCGGAATTTTCCAGATCGCCGATACGTCGCGCCCTATGGCCAAGATGATTCCAAAGGGGGTCGAGAGAATCCATGGGCGAGTTGTTTCGTTCGATCCTACCAACGATCGTGTCATGCTCGAAGACGGTTCCGCCTTGTCTTATGATCGACTGATCGTCTGCCCTGGCTTGAAGCTCAATTGGCAAGGCGTCGAAGGATTGTCCGATACGCTCGGCGCGAACGGCGTGACCTCGAACTACCGTCCCGATCTCGCTCCATACACGTGGAACCTGGTACAGGAACTCAAATCTGGACACGCTGTATTTACGCAACCGCCGATGCCCATAAAATGCGCAGGCGCGCCGCAGAAAGCGATGTACTTGTCGGCTGACTACTGGCGCAGCAGGGGGCGGCTCAAGAACATCTCGATCGATTTCTGCAATGCCGGCGGTGTTTTGTTTGGCGTCCCGGATTACATCCCCGCTCTCATGGAATACGTTAAGCGCTATAATGCGAACCTTCGCTTCGGCGAAACGCTCGTGCGCGTCGACGGTCCGGCGAAAACAGCTTGGTTCCAGAAAGTCGGCGCCGACGGAAGTAAAGTCGTCACCGAGACGAAATTCGACTTCCTACACGTTGTGCCGCCGCAGATCGCGCCGGATTTCATCCGCGAGAGTCCTCTCGCTGACCAGGCCGGCTGGATGGATGTCGATCAGCAACTCCTGCGTCATAAGAAATACGCCAACATTTATGGCCTCGGCGACGTCACGAACACGCCGAATGCAAAGACCGTAGCAGCAGTGCGCAAACAGGCACCGATCGTTGCTCATAACCTCCTGTCAGATCTTGGGCGTTCAAGAGGAACAGCCATCTATGACGGGTATGGCGCATGCCCTCTCACGGTCGAGCGCGGCAAGATCGTGCTGGCGGAATTTGGCTACGGAGGCAAGCTGTGCCCGACATTTCCGACGACGTTCATCAAGGGAACGACACCGACGCGCGCTGCATGGTTTCTGAAGGCGCACGTGTTGCCGCCCGTCTATTGGAAATGGATGCTCCGGGGCCGCGAGTGGCTCGCCAAGCCGGTCCTGAAGGCATAGTGCGCAGCGCCAATGGCAACGGAGCACGTGATCTGTCTCAAAGACAGCCGTCCAGCGCAGCCAAATCGTGAAGCGAAAGGTTGGCACAATTTTACTCCGGATCTTTTTCTTTCCCGGAGGCGTGGTTTGCGATCTCGCTGGCCTTCCCCCGGACAGCCCGCACCGCCAAGTCTTGCGTTCTTACATCAACATTATCGCATGGGGAGCCGTCGCGAGTGGCATCGCGATCTGGGCGTTCGTCTGATGACGCTCATTTCGCCTATCGATGGACAAATGAATCGATGAGCACAATGGACATCAAGAAATTGGCGGCCGACTTGTCGGTTGCGGCACAATTGGAACCGAGCGACATCGCCGAAATTGCGGCGCGGGGCTTCAAATCCGTTATTTCCAACCGCCCCGATGACGAAGCCGAGGCCCAGCCGTCTTTCGCCGAAGTTGCGCGCGAGGCGCACCGTTTCGGCCTTGAAGCACGCTATATTCCCGTCGTTTCGGGAAAGCTCTCCGATGCTGACGTCGCGGCCTTCTCTTCGGCAATTCAGGTTTTGCCAAAGCCGATACTCGCGTATTGCCGGACGGGAACGCGCTGCACGATGTTATGGGCGCTCTCGGAAGCGCGACGCCGCCCGTTAAGCGACATTCTGACGGTCGCCAATGCAGCGGGATACGATCTGAAGAGCATAGAGCCGCGGCTCCTCGCCGCCAGCGGCAACGCGTCGGCGCACTGAAAATCCGCAGGTCAACGAATGATTTCTTCGATCGATGCGCTCGCGACAGGTTCCGGATCACTCGTCGGATTTGTGTTGGGCCTCATCGGAGGGGGCGGCTCGGTCCTCGCAGTACCCCTTCTTGTTTATGTGGTCGGCGTACGCTCACCGCATGTGGCGATCGGCACGAGCGCGATCGCGGTTGCGCTAAGTGCGCTTGCTGGGCTTATCGGTCACGCACGGCACCATAATGTGAAGTGGCGATGTGCCCTCGTTTTCGCGGCTTCCGGTATCATTGGAGCGGCCATTGGGTCGTCGTTGGGCAAAGCATTCGACGGACAGCGCCTTCTTCTTCTCTTTGGCTGTCTGATGCTCGTGATCGCCGCTTTCATGTTCTTCAAGAAGAAAGGCGGCGGCGATCCCGATATTCGCTTGAACCGGATGAGCGCTTCGCGGCTGCTGCCACTGCTCCTCGTCTATGGCCTTGGCGTCGGCATGCTGTCTGGCTTTTTCGGCATTGGGGGAGGGTTTCTTATCGTCCCTGGGATCATGGCGGCAACGGGGATGCCTCTGATCTTTGCAATCGGCTCATCGCTGGTTTCCGTCGTGGCATTTGGCGCAACGACGGCCGTCAACTACGCGCTCTCGGGGCTCGTTGATTGGCAGCTGGCGGCTTGGTTCATCGGCGGCGGAATAATTGGTGGTCTTTTGGGCAGACGGGCCGCGATGGCGCTTGCGCCGAACAGAACCCACCTCAGTCACATCTTTGCGGGTATCGTCGCGGTTGTCGGGGTCTATGTCATCGCACGCGGATGGTCGGCGCTCGGGAGCTAGAACGTAAACGCTGCCGGCAAACCTGATCCAACTCAGGGTAATTCCTAATACAAAACGGAATTGCCCCAATTGATGGGGCGCGGCCAAAACACCTAACCTCCTCGCAATAACAAAAATATTTTTAGGAGGAAAAGGCCGATGTCGCAGGAGCATATAAAGACGACTATTCTAGCCGCGATCGAAAATATCAAGGCAAATCCCGCTGGTGCCAAAGTCGTATTCCGCGCTTCGACGGAACTCGGAGAAGGGATGCACTGCACCGGAAAAATCCGCGATTTCGCCGCACTCGATATCGACGAGCCTGCGGACTTGGGCGGCACGGATCACGGCCCCAACCCGGTGGAGGTCGTTCTGGTCGCTCTCGGAACCTGCCAGGAAATTGTCTACCGCGCTTATGCTGCCGTCATGGGCATCGAACTCGAAAGCGTAACATGCGATGTTCGTGGCCACCTCGATCTTCGCGGACTGTTCGGAATGGATGCGAGCGTCCCTCCGGGGTTTCAGAAAATCATGTTTGAGACGAAGGTGAAGAGCCCGGCGAGTGCCGAGGAACTGGCGAAGCTTGCTCATATCGTCGAAAGCCATTGTCCAGTGCTCAACACGCTCCAGGCTCCGATCGAGGTTGTCGGAAACGTGACGATAAACGATCGCCCGCTCGTGCTCGAGGCGACAGCCTAAGAATGAAGCATCTGGCGATTCTCGGCGGCGGGCCAGCTGGCTACGTCGCCGCTTCCCATGCTGCGGCCCATGGCGCACGGGTGACACTGATTGATGCGAAGCCTCTCGGTGGCACCTGTCTTCATCAGGGCTGCATCCCGACGAAGGTCCTTGTCGAGAGCTGCGCGTTGCTCGAAAAGTTCAAGCGCGCAGACGCATTCGGCCTCAAGATCAGCGGCGAGCTTTCCGCTGATTGGGCCAGCCTGAAAGGCCGCTTCACCGAAATTGTTTCGATGCTCGGAGACGGCATTGATCAACTGATGGCGGATCGGGACGTCACGTGTATTCGCGGATATGGCAGGCTTCTTGACCGAAGCACGATCGGCGTGAATGACCAGACAGTTTCCCCAGACGCCATTCTCATCTGCACGGGGTCACGTCCGAAAGCGCAGCCGAGCTTCAATGTCGATGGGGCAATAATAGGGACATCCGACGACCTATTGAACTGGAGCGATCTTCCCGCTTCGATCCTAATCATCGGCTCGGGAATCATCGCCTGCGAGTTCGCATGCATCCTCGACACTTTGGGCGTCGATGTAACGATCGTAGCGAGCGGCGCCCGTTTGATGTCATCTGCGGACAAGGACGTTTCCGTCGTTTTGCAACGACAAATGCGCAAACGCGGCATCAAGGTCATTTTCAATAGCCGGATCACGTCGCTGTCTCATGGCGGCTCCGGTGTCGAGGCCTTTTG
>CAYYDL010000288.1:0-1536 GCA_964470545.1 uncultured Hyphomicrobium sp.
AAGCTGAATGAGTTGGCACGCTGGATTGCACACGGGTAGTTGAGCATAGTACGAGATGTGCAAACAAAGGGAGAGCGACGGCTGCGCTGGCACGGGGGTCTATCTGCGTTCGGTGTGAAACTCCTTGATCCGATTGCCATAGCGACGTTGTTTGCACAAGGGCGAACCGTCATTTCGCTCAGAAATTCACGGTAATGACACGCCCTCCTTTGCAGATGGACATGGAACTCATTCTTGTCAGCTCGCTTGGTAGATCGACAATCGTGTGTTAGAATCCGATTCGATTGGGGAGACGGAGGAGTGCCTTTTTTTGCAGTGCACTCCTATGCCGAATCATTATCGGCACACCAAAATTATCGCTACCGTCGGTCCAGCGACTGAATCTCGCGAGCGACTTTCGCAACTCATTTCCGGCGGCGTCGACGTCGTCCGGTTGAACATGGCCCACGGTTCGTGCGAATGGGTCAAATCGCTAGTGCAATCGGTGCGCGATGTTTCGCGCGAAGTTTTACGGCACGTTGCCGTCATGTTGGACGTGAAAGGTCCGGAAATTCGGACTGGGGTTGTTGCCGAGCCGCTGCAACTGGAAACCGGCGACATCTTTGAGTTCTACACGGAACGGCCGTCCAACGGCATTCAAGGCATCGACGTCAACTATCCCGGCTTGCCCGCTGATGTTCACGTGGGTGCCACGATGCTTGTCGACAGCGGCTTAATTCGGCTAGAAGTGATCGAGAAGGATGCTGCGCATGTTCGTTGCCGGGTGTTGACGCCTGGGAAGCTTGGTTCGCGGCGACATATCAATTTGCCAGGCGTCGACATCAATTTGCCTTCGCTTACGGAAAAAGACGAACGCGATATTCGCGCCGGCGTTGAAGCCGGCATCGATTTTGTCGCGCTATCGTTCGTTCGCCGCAGTGAAGACGTCATGGTATTACGGGCCCTGCTGGATCACCTTGGCTCGAAGGCCAGAATTATTGCGAAAATTGAGGATCAGGGCGGCCTGCGAAATTTGGAAAGCATCATCAAAGTCGCTGACGCAATCATGGTGGCTCGGGGCGATTTGGGCATTGAGATCGACTATCAAACATTGCCGCTGGTTCAAACCCGAATTGTCGATGCGTGTCTGACGGAAGGAAAGCCGGTCATTATTGCCACGCATCTTTTGGAGTCGATGATTTTGGCGCCGATGCCGACGCGCGCCGAAATTTCTGATATTTCCACAGCAGTGCGCGAGCGAGCTGATGCGGTGATGCTTTCGGGCGAAACGACCACGGGGAAATATCCGCTCGAGTGCATCGAGGTGATGAAGAACATTGTTAAAACCATCGAGCCGACGGAAAAACGAGGCATCAACGAAGTTATCAAGCTGACCGAGCCGAAAGCCAAAATGTTGCGTTCCGCCGCGGTGCTCGCGCAGGAGATGGGTCATTCCGGAATTGTGGTTTTCACGCGCAGCGGATTTCTGGCTTATATGCTGGCGGCATTGCGCGCCGTGGGCGTTCCGATTTATGCGTTCACCGACGACGAAGCGCT
>CAYYDL010000289.1:0-2735 GCA_964470545.1 uncultured Hyphomicrobium sp.
AACACGAGATCAGGCATCGACTGCCAGCCACCTTCCGTAATGGCGCGTGCGCCGTAGCCGATCCTCTTGCCGCCTTCAAAAATTCCGCGAATGGCAGGATGGGTCTTGAAGCGCTGGAACTCGTCGTAAGGCGAGAGATAGGGGTTCGCGTAGTTCAAGTGGACGACGAAGCCGACCGCAACGAGATTGTCTCCGTAGTGATATAGGAACGAGCCGCCACCCGTCTTATTATCAAGCGGCCATCCGAAAGAGTGCTGCACATAACCCGGTCGGTGCTTTTCGGGCGCGACCTGCCAAAGCTCTTTCAGGCCGATGCCGTATTTCTGCGGCTCATGATCGTTGGCGAGATCGAAATGGCGGATGAGCCCTTTGGCGAGCGATCCGCGCGCACCTTCCGCGATCAACGTGTACTTCCCACGCAATTCCATGCCGCGAACGAAACTGTCCTTCGGCTGGCCGTCGCGGCCGATGCCCATATCGCCGGTCGCGATGCCGACGACGGCTCCTTGCTCGTCATAAAGGACTTCGGTTGCCGCAAAGCCCGGATAGATCTCGACGCCGAGTTCCGCCGCCTGCTCGCCAAGCCATTTGCAGAGCGAGCCGAGGCTTACGATGTAGTTGCCGTGATTCTTCATCAGTGGCGGCATCGGCCAGCTCGGCAGACGGAAGTCTCCCTCAGGGCCAAGGACAAGAAACACGTCTTCGGTGACCGGCGTCTCGACGGGCGCTCCGCGTTCTTTCCAATCCGGAATGAGCCGGTTCAGGCCGATCGGGTCAATGACGGCGCCAGAGAGGATATGTGCACCGACCTCCGAACCCTTTTCGACGACCACGACAGAAATATCGGAGCCTGTCTCGGCGGCTTTCTGTTTCAGACGTATGGCGGCGGCCAGGCCGGCAGGGCCGGCGCCCACGATCACAACGTCGAAATCCATCGCTTCGCGGGCCGGCAAGTCGGCGTCGTCAGCGGCCATCATTACCTCTTTGGGGTATCGGGGAGTCCATCGGTCTCGATTAGGTTGCGGAAGGGGAAGCGTCAAGTTGACCGATAACGCGTGACGGCAGCGGACAGATGCGTGCAATTGCGCCGTCCCGTCGTTATTATCGTTCTCCGATGACGCGTTCCTACGATCAAGATGAAGCGCTGGCTGTGCTCGATTGGCTGCAGGCCATGGGCGTCGACGCTGCCGTTGGCGAAACGCCGCATGACTGGCTGGCGCGCGCGAATGATCCGCCGGGCTCGGGATTCGCCTTCCCGAGCCGCGATCTCGCTGCTCCTCCTGCGTCGAAGCCCGCTGTGCTTGGTGCGCCTGCTGCGTCGAGTCCTCTGCCAACACGGCCCCTTCGCGGGACGGATGGCGAAACGGCCCGGCCCCGTGCCGCGACGCCTCTTGGCGCCAGTGAAGCGGAAACAGGTGCCCGGCGCATCGCGCGCGCCGCCAATACGCTCATTGAGCTTGAAACGGCCCTGCTCGATTTCGATGGCTGCGGCCTCAAATCGACAGCGACGAAACTCTGCTTCTATCGCGGCGCGGCGCAGGCCGATGTCATGTTCATCGGCGAAGCTCCGGGACGCGATGAAGATCTCGCGGGGAAACCTTTCGTCGGGCGCGCCGGGCAGTTGCTCGACAAGATGCTTGCGGCGATCGGACTTTCGGAGGCCAACGTCCACATCACCAACATCGTCTATTGGCGGCCGCCCGGAAACCGCACGCCGACGCCTCAAGAGGCTCTATCGTGCCGACCGTTTCTTGAACGGCAGATCGAGCTCGTCGCGCCGAAAATGCTAGTGGCGGTCGGCGGTTCGGCGGCGAAGGAAGTGCTCGGTGCCACCGAAGGCATCATGCGCCTCAGGGGCAAGTGGCGCGACGTGACCATTGGAGAGCGCAAGATTCCGGCAATCGCGACATTGCACCCCGCCTATCTCCTCAGAACACCTGCGGCCAAGCAACTCGCCTGGATGGATTTGCTGCAGATAAAGTCAAAGCTCTAATCACACAACGAGGTTCGCCATGGCCGGCATCGATGCCGAACGCCCCTTTGTTCCGGTCAGCATCGCCGTTCTGACGATGTCGGATTCCCGTACGCTCGCGGACGATACGTCAGGCAGCTATCTCGAGCGCGCCATTGGAGAGGCAGGCCATGCGCTCGCGGACCGCAAAATCGTCAAGGACGATACCATAGCGATCCGAAACATCGTGGAGGGCTGGATTGCCGATCCTGCGATCGATTGCGTCATCACAACGGGCGGCACGGGATTTACGGGACGCGACGTCACGCCCGAAGCAGTGAAGCCGCTGTTCGAAAAAGAGATCGACGGCTTTGCGATCCTCTTTCATATGCTGTCGTATCACAAGGTCGGCACATCAACCATTCAGTCCCGCGCCTGCGGCGGCGTTGCGCGCGGAACGTACATCTTCTGCCTTCCGGGATCGACGGGCGCCTGCAAAGATGCCTGGGAGGGAATTCTGCGATTCCAGCTCGATGCGCGTCACCGGCCTTGCAACTTCGTCGAGATCATGCCGCGACTTGAAGAACATCGCAAAACCGCGTGATGGCGGACAGGAATCGCTTAAGGCGCCGTCTCCACATTGCCAAACAGGCGTGCGATCGTACCGACCGGCAGCCCCACTCCGTAAAGCATGTGGCATATTTGATTGCGGAACGAGCGGGAGAAATAGCCGTCGCGCCTGTATCGCTCTGCCGACGTCACGGCGTTCGCGTCGAGCATTGCG
>CAYYDL010000290.1:0-3738 GCA_964470545.1 uncultured Hyphomicrobium sp.
GCGCCTTGTGGGCGCGGTCGGTCTTGGCCACGACCATGACGCCGGACGTGTCCTTGTCCAGTCGGTGCACGATGCCCGGCCGCTTCACGCCGCCGATGCCCGACAGGCTATCCCCGCAGTGCGCGATGAGCGCGTTGACGAGCGTTCCGGCCTCGTGTCCGGCGGCGGGATGTACGACCAGACCCGCAGGCTTGTCGATGACGATAAGGTCTTCGTCCTCATAGACGACGTCGAGGGCGATCTCTTCTCCGACGACGCCCGGCTCCTTCGCAGGTGGCAGGTCGACGTTGTAAGTCAGGCCCGGTTTGACCGGTGTGCGCAGCTCTCGTATCGTCCCGCCCGCGCTGACATAGCCCTCGCGGATGAGCGCTTGGATGCGCGCGCGGCTTATGCCATCGATCTTCGCTGCAAGCCACCGATCCACACGCTGGCCGGCATCCTCTGGCCCCGCGATAACCTCGATGTGGCTGGATATTTTTTTTTCGAGCGGCACGTAATTGACCAGAAAGATATCCTGAGAGATGACCCATCCGGAGCCACCCTCGGAAGAGTTGATGCGCGAACGGCGGCTTCAGCGCAATCTGAAGATCGTCGTCGGAGGGCTCGGCGCCCTGATCCTCGTCGGTCTTGGCGCCGTGGCCGTTCGGGTTGTCGGACTGGCGACCGGACCAGTCGGGGGCGGGTTGTCCTCGCGTCCGGCAGCGACGGCCGCAGCGGGTTCCGCGGTTTCATTCGAATTGCCGAAGGGAGCCAAGATCGTTTCGCTTTCCCTTTCCGGAAACCGCCTCGCAATCCATCACGACGGGCCTTCAGGGCCAGGAATTACGATCCTCGACGCCGAAACAGGCCGGCGCATCCTGGAAATGACGCCAACTGAGATGCTGCCGCGCAATTGAATTCCGCGCGCAGGAGCAATCATGGCGTATGCTCGCCCTCCGCTCCTTGTATAGCCACGGAACATCGGTTTGGTTTGCCGCGCTTATGGGACTTGATCGGCTACCGACACTCGACTACACGTCCAATGCGCCTGCCCCGTTCGTCTAGTGGCCCAGGACACCCGCCTCTCACGTGGGCAACAGGGGTTCGAGTCCCCTACGGGGCGCCACCAGCAAATAAATTCAGCAAAATCAACGGCTTACATGAAATTCGGCGCGCATTTTGCGCCGAACTTTTCGAGTGCGTCCCGGAGCGTCCGGAGCTGGTTCAGGAGAGCCCTAGTGACCGAGTGAAAGATGCAAGTGCCGCAAGTGCTTGAGGTGTTATTGCAGAAGCCGCGATGTTTTCGATGATGCTGCGTATGGAACGCCCAGCCTTAGCGAGGATACTGCGAGAGGGTCGCGGCTTTTCGAGCTGAGCCCTGATTGTCTTTATATCCGCATTCAACGAGCTTCGATCATCGCCAGCTATAGCTATCTCGCCAAGCGTTCGTTCCAACTCTGATAGAGTGGAAGTCACATCACCCATCGCAATTTGCGCATTTTGGATGCCCCCTTCTACCCCTTGCTGTATGGCACTCCCGACCACGCTACCGCTGACGTGAATTGAATTGGTCATACTTATGAGGACCTCGGGTTCTGTTACTTCGAGAAGGCCGCAATCGAACCATTGCAGCGCGCGGGCTAGGTAAGGTGTCAACTCCGGCAGTTTCTTTTTTAGTATCTCTAAAGAGCCGGGCATCGCGCCAGCTTGCTAAGTCTATGACGGCCGCATCACCATACGATGATGCCACGGCTCACCACATATGAAGGTTCCGCAGGGACTGCGCGTTGGAAACTGTTGCGCATCGCCGGCAACGAATACTGAACCCACTTTCGCACCTTCACGAATTGGTGTCGTCAGATGCCGCGGCCACGCTATCGCTCACACTTGATTTGCCATTTCGCCGATAGCTGTCCGAAGTTCGGCACGGGAGGTGATACCGATTTTAGGGAAAATGCGATGGAGGTGATACCCCACGGTCCGATGAGACAAATAGAGCTTTGCTGCTATTTCCTTGTTTGTTAATCCAGCAGCCGCCAGCTGAGCGATCCGCAGTTCCTGCGGGCTCAAGTGATCGACTACACTGTCGGGACGTTGTCGGCTGGCCTCTCCTGCGGCCCGAAGCTCCTGCCGCGCGCGTTCGCTCCAAGGGACCGCACCGAGTGCGTCGAACGCGTCTCGCGCAATTCTGAGCGGCGACCGCGCATCGGCTGGCCGCCGGTTGCGGCGCAGCCAAGTGCCGTATGCCAGCTGGAACCTGCCTTGGAGGAATGGCCAAATCTTCAAGTCCAGTGAAAATCCCCGGATGAAAGCGTCCTCTGCCACCTCGGGCGGTGCCAAGACAGCCTTCGCGTAACTCAAGCAGGCTTGAACCCATGGGACCGGTCTGCCGCCAGCGAGATGCTCGACCTCGTCGACCATGTTGCGAGCCGCATCGAAACGGTTTGTGTGAACGGCAGCGTCCACGTAATCCACCAGCGCATAGAATTTTAAACTGGAATTGTATGCTCTGTCAGATGGATCGAAAATGCGTTGCAACTGCTCAAACGCTTCGTCGTCTCGTCCATTGCTAATGGCACCCAGTCCGCGCGCGAGCTGCACCATAGCAAGCAAGAAACTCGCCGCCAGCGGCAAAGCTAACCTCTCTGCCTTGGCGCTGTAAGCATCAAAATCTGTGCTTTCACCTCGCATAGCCGCAATTTTAGCTTTGACGATGTTCGCAGCGGCGATCCAATGCGGACGTTCGGTTTCTTCGGCGAGCCGTTCGCCTTCTTCTGCGGACACTTTGGCTCCATTCCAATCGCCGACTTCGACCTGAGCCCATGCGAGAGCAAACTGTACGCGAGCGAGGTCACCAAGACGTCCCTGATCGCGCAACGAACTGCTGGAATTAGCCAAAAAGCCGACGCCCAAATCGAACGCACCGATGACATTGGCGGCGCTGCCGAGCATGCGCGCGGATACGGGATTGGCATCCTCGCCCTCATAGAATTCCTTCAGCTTGGCAAAGACGGGCTGAGAATTTCCCAATGGCATGACGTAAGCGCGCAATGAGACGAGTTGAGGCGCGGTCACTGCCAGCTGTGCCGGGGTCAATGAGGTTTCCAATTGTGCGGCGGTCGATTCAATGTCGTCCCGGACCGATTGGCTGGCATTTCCCCACCAGCAACGTTGGGCCGCTCGCCAAAGCAGGTTGATGGCCAGCACAATCTCTCCGGCCTCTCGCGCCTGTCTGGAAAATGCCAAAAGTGCCGAAACTCGCGCAGGATCGTTCACCATCCCCAGATCGCTGAGTTCTCGGATCCACGCCGTGCGCGCGCGAGCTGCTCCGCTCGGAGCGAAAAGTTCAACTTCCCGCAACAGCCGCTCCATTCTGTCCAGATCGCCAAGTTCGACGGCGAGTTCCGCGGCGTGCAACAGACGCCTAACCTTGCCTCCGACCGAGCAACTCAATCGGGCTGCATTCTCCAGAACCATAGCGGCCATTGCTACGCCGCCGCGGAGGAGTGAGCGCCTCGCAGCCTCGTCGAGTTGTTCTGCGATACTTTCGTCCGGCTCGATTGTCGACGCGGCCAGATGCCAAGCATATCTGTCCGACTTATCCTTCGTAACGACGGCCAAGGCACCGTGCAGCGCCTGCAGCGTCGGGAGGTCAATAGATTGATGAATTGCCGACCGGATAAGCGGGTGACGAAAATGGACTTCCGTTCCCTTTATCTCGATGAGATTTGCTGACACCGCTGGTATCAGCGAAACAAC
>CAYYDL010000291.1:0-6615 GCA_964470545.1 uncultured Hyphomicrobium sp.
TCGCCGCGACGGTCGACAATGACAGCGGCGGTCGCCGACGGTCGTCCGGTGCACGCGCGAACATGACTGATGCCGACGCCGGCCTCGCGGAGCTGATGGCGGATCATGCCGCCGGATGCGTCATCGCCAACTCGGGCCCAAAGCGAAACATGCCCGCCAAGCCGTGCGATCGTGGCAGCCGCGTTTGCCGCCATCCCGCCGCCGCTCGCAACGTGATCGAGGGCTCGCAACTTCGTCGGGGATGATGGAAAGGCGTCGATCCGATAGACATAATCGAGCGCAGCGTGACCCACTGCGATGATGTGTTTTCCTGGCATGTCGATCTGCTGTTACGGCTCAGCTCAAGTCCGGATGCTCGCTGGCGTGACCCGGACTCATTGCTCTGGGATCCTTCACGTTCAGCCGCGCCTTGAGGCGGTCGATTTCGTTCAACAGGTCCAGAACAAGGGCGATGCCCGCTGGGTTTATGCCGAGGTCGCGGTCAAAGCGTTTTGCCTTTGCGAGCCGGACGACGCTCAGGCGCGAGAAGCGCCACTCGGAGACGGAGCGTCCATGCGGCTCGATGATGCCGTGCTCGACGAGTTCCACGACCCAAGCCGTTTCGACGCCGCAGGCCGTGCTGAGTTCGTCAAGCGAGTAGACGGGGTCGGTTCCAATTGTCTCCGCAGGAATAGCGCCAGTCGTTTCATCGGTCATCGTTCAAACTCCAAGGCTTAGACACCAAGTCCGGCGCGCGGATCGAAGGCCAGTTCCTTCGCCATCTCTTCGTAGATCTTGCGAGCTTTCTCGTCGGTCGCGGGCGGCCACACGATTTTCAGGACCGCGTAGAGATCACCCGGCGGAGACGCGGGAATTCCGCGTCCCCTGACGCGCAACTCGCGGCCGTTGGCGGACCCGGGCGGCACCTTGATCATTATCGGCCCAAGCGGTGTCGGCATCTTCACGCTGGCGCCGAGTGCAGCTTCCCAAGGCGCGACCGGTAGATCGAGGTATAAATTCTTGCCGTCAACGCGGTAAAGCGAATCCGGTTTGAAGCGGATTTCCAGATAGAGATCTCCGGCGGGCGCATCACCCATTCCGGGCGATCCCTGACCTTTGAGTCGAATGCTTTGGCCTTCCGTGACACCCTTCGGAATTTGCACGGTCAAATTCTTGTCGCGAACGAGAACATGTCCGTCATCGTCCAATTCCGGCATGCGAAGAGTGATCGTTCGCGTGGCGCCGTTCAACGCATCGTGTAAATCGATGACGATGGTCGCGTGATGATCCTCGCCGCGCATGTGGAATGTCGTGTGCGCGCGACCGGTGCGACCGGCCCGCTCGGCACGGGCAGAGCCAAAAATGCTGCTGAAGAAGTCGCTGAAGTCCGCGCCGCCCGGCTTTCCCGAATATTCGAACCCGGCATCCCAGTTTGGCGGCGGCCTGAATTCCTGGCCGCCTTTCCAGTCTTTGCCGAGTTGATCGTAGGCGGCGCGTTTTTCAGGATCGCCCAAGGCCTCGTAGGCCTCGCCGATTTCCTTGAATTTCGCTTCGGCGCCTGCCTCCTTGTTGATGTCAGGATGGAATTTCCGCGCGAGCTGACGATACGCCTTCTTTATGTCGTCCTGGGTCGCGTCGCGCTCGACGCCCAGGATCTTGTAGTAATCCTTGAATTCCATTGGCTCTCACATCATCGGATAAGGTTCAGAGCGTCCGTGATAATGTCCCGGTGATCGAAGGCGATCGCAACACCGCCGAGATCCTTGACCCAGGCGACGGCTGCGGCGTCGTCACCTGCTTTGGCGTCTTTGTTCCTGACGTCGGCGAGAAATGCAACGGAACAGGTATGCCCGCGGGGATCTCGGTCGGGCTTTGAATAGACGCCGACAAGCCTAAGGGTTGTCGCTTCCAGTCCCGTTTCTTCCATCAGCTCGCGTTTTGCTGCCTCCTCCACGGTTTCGCCGATGTCGACAAACCCGCCCGGCAAGGCGAGTTCCCCCTTGAATGGCGGATTTTTCCGCCGAACCATAAGCACGCCGAGGCCCGGATCCACAACGACGCAATCGACGGTAAGGAGGGGCGTTTTGGGAGGCGACATGGGAATTCCATTTACGTCGAAAGCTCGACCATGAAAACCGTGGCGAGCGCAGGCCTGCTCTTATATCGGCGCCGGAAGGGCCTTGAGGTGCTCCTCGCACATCCTGGCGGCCCCTTCTGGCGGAACAAGGATGATGGCGCGTGGACCGTGCCCAAGGGCGAGATTCACGATGGGGAAGACACTTACGAGGCAGCCGTCCGCGAATTCGCGGAGGAGACGGGGCATGTGGTGCAGGGTCAGGCGCTCCCCCTTGGCTCTCTCCGGCAGGCGGGAGGCAAACACGTTTACGCTTGGGCCGTGGAAGCGGAGTGGGATCCGGTCGCGCTCGTCAGCAATACCTTCACAATCGAATGGCCGCCACGCTCGGGGCGAACGGCGCAGTTTCCCGAAATCGATCGGGCGGCGTGGTTCGACATCTCTTCTGCCCGTTCAAAAATTTTAAAGAGCCAATCGGAATTTCTTGACCGTCTCGAAAACGAGCTGGCGCAGAAGCTTTGACCCGATTACGGCCAAGATGCGCTTGGCCTTGCCCATAGTTATATGATGCTCTGATTTGCCCCAATACGGCGCACGGGTAACGCTATTTTAAGCAGGATGACAGCCGGCGCTTTGAAACTCCCCATATTTTAGGAAATGACGTCCATAACCGTTCGGACGTGCCTGTTATCAAAATGCGAAAACGCAGATGCTGGCGCTTATTCGAAACATGGGGATTGAGTGCGTCATGCTTGAAGCCGTTTCAGAGATCAAACCGGCCGACATCTATTCTGACCTCTCGCGCGAGGACATTGCGGAAATGATGGCGGAAGCCGAACGGGTCGATGCCCTCTTTAAATCGGGGCGGATCTCCACGCTATATATCGCAAGCCTATCGGCGGCAGCATTTGCTGTTGCCAACTCGGATGACACGTTTCCCGCTAACGCGGCATAACTCGCGGAGTTCTATGCTTTCACGCGAAAGCTTGAGCGGATCGATCGAAGGGTCCGCTCATTCAGCCGGAAGTCGGATCAAGCCTCGGCAAAATCATATCCGGCGGTGGACTCCAGCTCGGGCTATCGAAGAGACATTCGGCGATACAGAACTTCTGCAAGCCGGAAAGTGTGCTTTGTCCTTCGGCTCCGAATTTCTCGACAAGCATCCAGCCCGTCAGGCGCCGCATCAGTTCTTCGCGTTCTTCGAGCGTCAACGCCTCGATCGCATGAAATGTTTGCTCGATGAGGCCGGCAGCATGATCGCTTTCACCCAATGGTGCGGCGCTGTCGGACTTTGCCATCTTCAGTAGATCGGAGATGCGGACATATGATGGTTTGTGTTCCATGTTCGACACTCTACCTGGAACGCCCGCCGTCTGTAATTGTCGTATCAGACAGGAGGCGAGGCGTGAACCCCTCCCTTTGTGGAGGCGCTAACGGAGAATAATTTTATTTAAAATGTAGAGACGTCTCACACGCTATTTCCATGTTGCGCGGCTAATCTCTACATTATTTTTTGCAGGAATTTATTTTTGCCATGTTGAGAGGCGCACTGGCTCGAATCATTGAGGACCGCTCGACGATCGTCGATCGCGAAAAGGGCATCGCCTTTTTGGCGGCCACGCGCCCCATTTACCAATTATCTAATCTCTATTATTTCTGCGCAAATATTCCCCGGCAATCAAATGGAACATTCGTGCACTGCGCCTTCAGTGGCGATTATGCCAGCCAGGCCATTACGCCAAAGCCGATTGCGCCGGAAAAGCTGGCCGATTTAGATATTTTCAAGCTGGCACGCTTCCAGAATGACGAGCCACCAGCGACCCGCTTCGGCATGGGCCTCGCAGCCGATGGGGGCGAAGTCCTGACGTCGGCAATGTGCCTTACGGCGCGCGGCGGCGAGACCGCGATCCTTGGCTTCTCCCGCGATTCAACCCCCGCTGAGCCGGAGTTCGATGATCCGCCGTCGCTCGCGGAGCTCAAGATCCTGGGCGACTATTTTCACAGCCACATGCTGCGCCGTAACGGCATTGATACCTCGGACGCGCTGGTCGTCTCGGCGCGAGAACTCGATTGTCTGAGATGGGTCGCCGCCGGAAAATCCGCCTGGGAAGCGAGCGTCATTCTCGGAATCAGCGAGCGCACCGTGCGGTTTCACCTTAATTCCGCGCGGGAGAAGCTCAATTGCACGACGACGACGCAGGCGGTTGCTAAGGTCGTCGCTCAGCAGCTCATCAACGTCTGACCGGTTTCCTACAGACAATTTGTCGGCGGCCGAGGCAAAGCGGCGGCAGCTAACGTCTGCACCGGAGGGCCGATGCGCGACGGACGTTTTCTTCCGCCGCCTGCCGGCATCGGCACATGATCATTTCTCGCGGAAGGCGCGCGAGAAGCTCTCCGTGACGGGTTCCATCAAATAATTGAAGAACGTCCGTTTACCGGTCCGAATGTAGAGATCTGCGGGCATGCCCGGCGTCGCCTTGAAATTCGGAATCTTCTTAGCCGCATCCTTTTCGTCGAGCTTGACGCGGACGATGAACGAGCCGCGATCCATCGCAGGTGCCCGCGTCGTGACGTCGGGCCGATCCGAAATCGTGTCGGCGGAAAGATAGATGACGTGTCCGTCGACCATCGGCGTCACACGCTGATTAAGGGCCGAGAGACGAACGATCGCAGGCTGGCCTTCCTTCACATGAACCACCTGATCCGGGCTCACACGCCCTTCTATGATAAGGTCATCGTTGACGGGCAGGAGTTCGAGAATGGTGCTGCCGGCCGCGACGACACCGCCCTGCGTATGCTGATTGAGCTTCACCACGATACCGCGAACGGGCGCCTTTATGTCGGTGCGCTGGACGATATCATTTTCAGCTCTGATTTGCTCCGTAACGTCGTCGAGATCCGATTCCGTCTGGCGCAACTCTTCGACGGCTTTCTGGGTCGCGGTCGAGCGGATGGACGCGATCTGCTGCTCGGCCCGTGCAACCTGCTGGCGGCTATCGGCGACGCGCCCGATCAGTTCGCCCAGTTCGCCGTTCAGAGCTGCTTCGTCGCGCTGGACAGAGAAGACTTCCGTTCTGCGGATGAGATCCCTGCTCAGCAGCGCGTTCTTGTCCTTCAGCTCCTCGTTGAAAATTCCGAGCCGTGTCCGGGTTGCAGAGATCTGCGACGCGTAACCTGAAATACTTTCCTGCAGACCGGCAATCTCTTTTCTCAGCACCGCTTCTTCGGCGGACGCTTTGTTTCGGCGTGCGTCAAGCTCGAGCTGCTGGCGGATCAGGATGGTCTTGATGTCGGGATCCTTCGGATCGAGATCGACACCCGGCGGCAGAGTGAACGTCGCCTTGCCCGCGAGTTCAGCTTCGAGCCGCGCCTGAGTCGTGATCAGCCGATATTTACGCAACGTCAACATCCGGAGTTTCGCGACCGCAGCCGTGGGATCGAGGTGAACCAGGACTTGTCCGGCATTGACGAGATCGCCCTCCTTGACGTTGACGGAGCTTATGATCCCGCCTTCCAAATGCTGGATCAGCTTGTTCTGCCCGGCGGCGACGAACGTGCCGGTTGTTACGACAGCTCCATCAAGCGGTGCCGTCGCGGCCCAAGCGCCAAACCCCAGTGCGCAGACGGCTACAATGCCAAGCCCCAAAAAACTTGGAATGCGCGAACTGCGGGGCACACCCATGTGCCATTGATCCAGCCCGGGACAACCGAGAAACACGTTCCTTCTCCTCGCAATCTCATCCGGCCGATTCTATTTCTTCCAGAATGCTTTTCGCATCACGTACCCGATGCTCCGGCTGCCGTGGCCTGGCGAACGAGGCGATGCAGCACGTCTCTCGGCGCGCCGAAGCCTTCAAGGCGCCCGGAGCGCAAAATCAAAACTTTATCGACCGAGTTCAGGAGCGCGGGACGCTGCGTGATGAGAACGATCGTGACGCCGCGTTCCTTGGCCTTCTTCATCGCTTCGGCCAGGGCCTGCTCGCCGACGGCATCGAGGTTGGAATTCGGTTCGTCGAGAACGATCAGCGACGGCGCGCCGAAAAAGGCGCGTGCGAGAGCGATGCGCTGCTTCTGTCCGCCCGACAGCGGCGCTCCATTGCGGTCGAGGACGGTTTCATAGCCCGCAGCGAGTTGGCACACCATTTCATGGACGCCCGCAACACCTGCTGCGTCATAAATTTCCTTATCCGGGAGATCGGTGCGAAGCCTGCAGATGTTCTCCTTGATCGATCCCGGAAACAGCTCGACCTCCTGCGGGAGATAGCCTGTAAACTCTCCGAACTGTCGGCGATCCCAGTTGCGGAGCTCGGTCCCATCAAGGCATACGCGGCCTGCCGTCGGAAACAGGCAGCCGACGAGGATGCGGGCAAGCGTGGACTTACCGGAGCCGGATGGACCGACGATCGCTAGTGATTCCCCAGGGTTCACCTGGAAACTGATGCCATTCAGAACCGGCTCCCGCGTCCCTTGCGGAATATAGAGCAACCGTTCGACGGTGAGCTTGCCTGCGGGCCGAGGAAGACGCAGCTTGGATTTCTCCTTTTGAAGCCCTTCCAGGGTCG
>CAYYDL010000292.1:0-1904 GCA_964470545.1 uncultured Hyphomicrobium sp.
GGGCGCCGCCAAACGCAGCGTCGAAGCCATATTTGTCGAGGCTTGCTTCAGTGCCTGGGTCTTCAAAACGTCGGTGTGGATCGACGGTGCGTGGTCGATCGGGTTGATGCCGCGCGCGATGCCGTCATGGTTCGTGTAGACGATAAGGTCGAGGCCAAGCTCGCGCGCCGTGCGGTCGCGGAAGGCGATCATGTCCCTGAACTTCCACGTCGTATCGACGTGGAGGAGAGGGAACGGCACGGCCTGCGGAAAGAACGCCTTTCGCGCAAGATGCAGCAGCACGGTCGAGTCCTTGCCGATCGAATAGAGCATCACGGGCTTGCGGAACTGTGCCGCCGCCTCGCGGAAAATATGAATGCTTTCTGCTTCGAGCAGATCGAGATGCGATGGCGTAGCCGTCATGCCGCCCGGTCCTTCGGTTCAAATCCAGGGTCTTCGGACTGCGTGTGAAGTCCGCATTCCTTGCCGTTCTCGTTCTCCCACCACCAGCGGCCGGCACGGACATCTTCGCCAGGCTTGACGGCGCGCGTGCACGGCTGGCACCCGATCGACGGGTACCCCTTCGCATGGAGAGCATTGACGGGAATTTTGTTCGCTGCAACGTAGTCTTCGAGCTTTTCAAGCGACCAATCTGCAATTGGATTGAGCTTGATGAGTTTTTGCACCGGATCGTAGCTCGCGAACGGGACATGTGCGCGTCCCTGAGACTGTTCGCGGCGCAGACCCGTTACCCAGCCCGCAGCGCCTTTCAATGCGCGGTTGAGCGGGCGGACCTTGCGGACCTCGCAGCAGGCCTTCCGGGCTTCGACGGAATAGCGAAATCCGTAGATTCCGTCATTCTCGACAAGTTCCTCCACTTCGGCAGAGTCCGGAAACATCACACGAATCTTGATGCCGTACCTGCCTTCGGTGTCGAAAAGCGTATCGAGCGTCTCGGGGAAGTGGCGGCCGGTATCGAGCGTAAAAACGTCGATATCGGCGCCAGTAACGGCGACAGCATGCGTGATGGCCTGATCCTCGATGCCGAGGCTGGTCGAGAAGGCGATGGTTCCTTCGACGGCTTTCCGGATCGCCATAAGGCGCTCTTCAAGCGTTTTTAGACTGGCCAGCGTGCGGTCGATTTCGACCGCCAGCGTATGCTGCGGTGCGGAATGGTCGTCTCTGGGCTGGCCGCTCGGGGCGGGTGCCGGTGCTTCAAATAACGTCATGGAAGGACCTCCGGCGCGATACATAGGGGAAAAACATTCTCCAGAGAAGCCATTTCTATAAATAAGAATAGGATATTATTTCTCAAACTGGCGGAGGAAGGTGGTGTTCCATTCTCTGAAAACGGAGCATCACCCGCCCGCGCGGAGGCCAATCTTCCGGAAAATCATTGCCGTTCGTCCAGCCAGTTGAGCAAACCCTTTGCGGCACTGAAAGCAGTTGCGATCGTCCCCTGCAGCAAATAGCCGCCGGTCGGAGCCTCCCAGTCGAGCATCTCGCCGGCGACGAAGACCCCGGGGCATCGTCGGACCATGAGCCGGTCGTCAAGCTCGCTCCACGCGATGCCGCCTGCTGTCGAGATCGCGCGGTCGAGGCCGGTGAGGCCTGTGACCTTGACGGGAACGGCTTTGATCCGGCCCGCGAGGGCTTCCGCGGTTTCAGGGGCCGGAGTTTGCCCTTCGCGGAGAATGGCAATCGCCGCCGCATCGAGATGCGCAGATTTGCGCAGGAAATTGGTCAGCGTTTCCTTCGGGCGCCGCTTCGACAGGCGTTCGGCCAGGGTGATCACATCAATGTCGGGCTTCAAATCGACGGTGAGCGTTGCACTCGCGTGCGTAGCGAGAGCCGTGCGAAGTAGGGGGATAAGCGCGTAGATGGCGCCGCCCTCGAGACCATGTTCGGTGATGACCACCTCGCCT
>CAYYDL010000293.1:0-2334 GCA_964470545.1 uncultured Hyphomicrobium sp.
ACAAGTCTTGGCCAAAATCCCGATGTCGGTTTCTGGATACCCATCAATGTCAAGAAAATGAGCGGCGCGATGAGCAAGGCCGCGCCGACTGCGGCCTTGAAAGCGATTTCAGCCCAGAGGATCTGCTGCACGCGCTCGTTCCAAAACGCGTGATGATGCGGTCATTGGAAGACTTCCTTCATCTTCTCACTGGTCGCGTTGTCATCGCCTGACGGAGACGCCCAGCCGCTGAACAGCCCGCCGTCATCTTTTGGAGCTTCGGATGGCGGAGGTGTGTAATCGCCGCCGAGGTTGCGGTTGAGCGCGGTCTTGATGCGCGCAGTCCTATCGGGTGTGCAGTATTCCTCCTGCTGAGATGCAATCGCTTTCGTTACGCCCGCAAAAGCGGTGTCGTAAACTTGCGAAAGTTTCGCGCCATCAGCCGGATTGGCTGTGCTTTCATAGGCGAGGTACTGACTTTTGAGCTTTGCGGGATCGAAATTATAACCGCATTTCAGCGCGCGAGCCGACGTCGCGGCCACGCCCATCGCGCGCGCCACCGGATCATTGGGATTCAAATTTTCTTTGGCCGTATTCGAGCCGCCAAGAAGAGATCCCGTGGTCGGAAGTTTGGGCAGGCTGGCGCCGCAGCCGCCGAGCGCCAGTGCCGCTATGCCGACGAGAACGAAATGCGTCTTTTTCATCGGGAATGTTCCCCCCACCCCCCGTTTACGCACTTGAATGGCTCACCCCTTGCGGCCGGTCAATGGTGCGAACAGCATTTCCACGGTTTGAGCTTAACAATTTTTGATACAACCCTTTTGCCGTCATGCCTGCTTACTGCGGCCGGAGCGGGGCATTAGCGCATCAGGGTTCGTACGCCGGCGTCTAGTCCGTCAAGCGTCATTGGGAACATGCGATTTTCCAGCAGATTGCGCACGATGCCGATGGACGGCGTCCAGTCCCAGTAGCGTTCATCGACTGGGTTGAGCCAGATCGTGTGCTTGTAGGTCTCGGCAACTCTGCGAAGCCAGACGGCGCCGGGCTCCTCGTTCATATGTTCGACCGAGCCTCCGGCGACAGTCAGTTCGTAGGGGCTCATGGACGCGTCACCGACGAAGATGACCTTATAGTCGGCCGGGTAGGTATGCAGAAGCTGCCACGTGTCGATCTTGTCGGTGTAGCGGCGTGCATTATTCTTCCAGACACCCTCATAGAGGCAGTTGTGGAAGTAGTAGTATTCGAGGTGCTTGAACTCACTGCGAGCTGCGGAGAACAGCTCCTCGACATCCTTGACATGATCATCCATCGAACCGCCGATGTCGAAGAACATGAGGAGCTTGACGGCGTTGTGCCGTTCCGCCCGCATGTGGATGTCGAGGTAGCCCTTCTCGGCGGTTCCGCGGATCGTTCCATCGAGATCAAGTTCGGTTGCGGCGCCATTACGCGCGAACTGGCGGAGGCGCCGTAGTGCGACTTTGATCGTGCGCGTGCCGATTTCCGCGGTGCCAGCGAGGTCCTTGAACTCGCGCTTGTCCCAGACTTTGATTGCGCGCCGATGGCGGCTCTCGTGCTGGCCGATACGGATGCCCGCCGGGTTATAGCCATAAGCGCCATAGGGTGAGGTGCCGCCGGTGCCGATCCACTTGTTGCCGCCCTGGTGACGCTCTTTCTGTTCGGCGAGGCGCTTCTTGAGCTCCTCCATGATCTTGTCCCAGCCGCCGAGTTCTTCAATGCGCTTCTTGTCTTCCTCTGAGAGGTGAAGCGCGCCGATACTGCGCAACCATTCCTCTGGGACCTCGGCTTCGGCGGCGTCGGGGAGGCTTTCAAGGCCTTTGAAGACATGGGCAAAGATCTGATCGAAACGATCGAGATTTCGCTCGTCCTTCACCAGCGTTGCGCGCGCGAGGTAATAGAAGTCTTCGACGCGGCCGCCGGCTATTCCGGCACCGACGGCATCGAGCAGCGTGAGGTACTCCTTCAGGGTGACAGGCAGCTTGGCTGAGCGAAGCTCTGTGAAGAAGGTTTCGAACATGGGCCGAAAGTTAGGGCCTCGGGAAGTCCGAGACAATGAGTTGGCTAGCCGCAAACAACGCCAAAAAGCAAAGAAGCCGCCCGATTGGGCGGCTTCCTGCATTTCAGACTCTCGGCGGGAGATCAGAAGTTGATCAGAGCGCCCATGCCGACATACTGGAAGTCGTCGTACTTGGTGCCAACAATGTTGTTGTTGTCGTAATCGAGGTGACGATACTTAACCCAGATCGACATCGCTGCAGCGTCGATTTCCTGGACAACGCCAAGACCCCAGACCTTGGTGGTATCTTCGGTGGCGCCAGCCAGGGTCGGATCCACGGC
>CAYYDL010000294.1:0-4257 GCA_964470545.1 uncultured Hyphomicrobium sp.
GTCGCATCATCGCCGTTTTCCCCGAGAAGCTCACCCCGGCCCAACGAATCAACGACGAACTGACTGAACTCGGCGACCTGACGCTGAAGCCCGAAGCCAATATCATGAAGCTCCCCAATATCTCGGCCTCGATCCCGCAGCTCAAGGCGGCGATCAAGGAACTGCAAGGAAAGGGCTACAACGTTCCGGATTACCCGGATAATCCGACCACGGATGCCGAGAAGGAAATCAAAGCTCGCTACGGCAAGGTGTTCGGCAGCGTCGTCAATCCCATCTTACGCGAAGGCAACTCCGATCGCCGCTCCGCCGGCGCCGTGAAACAATATGCCCGCGACAATCCGCACAAGATGGGCGCTTGGAGCAAGGACTCCAAGACCCGCGTGGCGTACATGGCGAGTGGCGATTACTTCGGCTCGGAGATCTCGACGACGGTCGCTTCCCCGACCAACGTCCGTATCGAATTGGTCGAAGCCGGCGGCAAAACCACGGTACTAAAGCCCAAAACGCCGCTCATCGCCGGCGAGATCATCGACGCGGCGGTAATGAGCCGCAAGGCGCTGCGCGCGTTCTTCGCCGAGCAGATCGACGCCGCGAAGAAAGATGGGATTCTGTTCTCTTTGCACGTCAAGGCGACCATGATGAAGATCGCCGATCCCATCATCTTCGGCCATGTCGTTTCCGAATTCTTCGCCGATGTGATCAAGAAACACGATGCCACGCTCAAGAAGCTCGGCGTCAACCTCAACAACGGCTTCGGCGATCTGCTGTCGAAAATCGAGTCGCTACCGGAAACCGAGAAAAAGACGATCAAGGACGATATCGCGGCCGAGTATGCAAAACGACCAGCTCTCGCGATGGTCAACTCCGATAAGGGCATCACCGGCCTGCACGTGCCGAGCGATTTTATCATCGACGCTTCGGTACCGGCGATGATCCGCGAAGGCGGCAAGATGTGGGGGCCCGACGGAAAATTGCACGACACTTTGGCCGTGATCCCGGATCGCTCTTACGCGAGGCTGTTCCAGGCAGTCATCGACGACTGCAAAACGCACGGAGCGTTCGATCCCAAGACCATGGGCTCGGTCTCCAACGTGGGCCTGATGGCGCAAAAGGCCGAAGAATACGGCTCGCACGACAAGACTTTCGAAGTCCCCGTGAGCGGGACGGTTCGAGTCGTCACTGACGACGGGAAGGTGCTGCTGGAGCGTCCGGTCGAGACCGGCGATATCTTCCGCATGTGCCAGACCAAGGATGAGGCGATCCGGGACTGGGTAAAGCTCGGGGTACGGCGCGCTCGCCTGACCAAGACTCCTGCCGTATTCTGGCTCGACAAGAACCGCGCCCACGACGCCCAGGAAATCGCCAAGGTTGAGACGTATCTGAAGGACCAAGACACCAAGGACCTCGACATTCGTATTCTGGCGCCGGTCGAGGCCATCAAGTTCTCCCTCGAGCGCATTCGCAAGGGAGAGGATACCATCTCGGTCACCGGCAACGTGCTGCGCGACTACCTAACGGACCTGTTTCCGATTATGGAGCTCGGCACGTCCGCCAAGATGCTATCGATCGTTCCGCTCCTCGCGGGCGGCGGTATGTTCGAAACTGGTGCTGGCGGCTCAGCTCCCAAGCACGTCGAACAGTTTCAGAAAGAGGATTACCTCCGCTGGGATTCGCTCGGTGAATTCCTCGCGCTAGGCGCGTCGCTGGAACATCTCGCCCAAACGTACAAAAACGCCAAGGCGCAGGTTCTCGCGGACGCGCTGGACACGGCTATCGGCCAGTTCCTCAAATTCAACCGCAATCCGGCGCGCAAGGTCGGCGAAATCGACAATCGCGGCAGCCATTTCTATCTCGCTCTGTACTGGGCTCAAGCGCTTGCCGCACAGACCAAAGACAAGGAGCTGCAAGCCCGATTCAAACCGCTGGCGGAGACGCTCAGCAAGAATGAAGCGAAGATCAACGCCGAGTTGATCGCTGCGCAAGGCAAGCCAGTTGATATCGGCGGCTACTATCTGCCCGACGACGCTAAGGCGTCGGCGGCGATGCGGCCGAGCACAACGCTGAACGCGGCGCTCGCCGCGCTTTGAGATGGAATTGGCGGCATTGCGAGGTGTCAGTGCGAGGCGCGAGCGACTAAGCATCCAGGGCCAGCCTGGATTGCTTCGCTTCGCCCGCAATGACGCTTAACTGCACTAACCGTGGCCGTGTGAATGGCTAAGATCAAAGTAGTGAATCCCGTCGTCGAGATAGATGGCGACGAGATGACCCGGATCATCTGGCAGCTAATTAAAGAGAAGCTGATCCTTCCATATCTCGAAATCGATCTCCTCTATTACGACCTAAGCGTTCAGAACCGCGACGAGACCAACGACCGGATCACCGTCGACGCCGCCAACAAAACCCGCACAGTCGGCGTCGCCGTAAAGTGTGCGACCATCACGCCCGACGAGGGCCGAGTGAGGGAGTTCGGCCTCAAGGAGATGTGGCCCTCACCCAACGGCACCATCCGCAACATTCTCGGCGGCACGATTTTTCGTGAGCCGATTATCTGCAAGAACGTGCCACGGCTGATACCGGGCTGGACGCAGCCGATCATCATCGGCCGCCATGCTTACGGCGATCAATACCGTGCCACTGATTTCAAGGTGCCGGGCAAGGGCAAGCTGATGCTGACCTTCGTCGGCGACGACGGACAGAAGATCGAGCGCGAGGTGTTTGAATTCCCGGCCGCAGGCGTCGCGATGTCGATGTACAACCTGGATCAGTCGATCGCCGATTTCGCACGCGCATCAATGAACTACGCGCTCAACCGAGGCTATCCGCTCTACCTCTCGACTAAGAACACGATCATCAAAGTCTATGACGGCCGGTTCAAGGATATCTTTCAGAACATCTTCGACCACGAGTTCAAAGAAACGTTTGCCGCGAAAAAGATCACTTACGAGCACCGGCTGATCGACGATATGGTGGCCTCGGCGCTGAAGTGGTCGGGCGGTTATGTCTGGGCTTGCAAGAACTACGATGGCGACGTGCAGTCCGATACCGTAGCGCAAGGCTATGGCTCACTCGGTCTAATGACATCGATACTGATGACGCCGGACGGCAAAGTCGTCGAGTCGGAAGCGGCGCACGGCACGGTGACGCGCCACTACCGGCAACATCAGAAGGGCGAAGCGACATCGACCAATTCAATCGCCTCGATCTTTGCCTGGACACGTGGCCTCAGCCATCGGGCCAAGCTCGATGACAACCCCGAACTCGCGAAGTTTGCCAGCACGCTGGAGAGGGTCACCGTCAGCACCGTTGAGGCCGGCGACATGACCAAGGATTTGGCCCTATTGGTCGGCCCGGATCAAAAGTGGCTGTCAACCATAGGGTTCCTCGATAAGATCGACGAAAATCTGAGAAAGGCGGCGGCGGCCTGATCGATCAGAACTGTGGCTGGAAAGAAAAAGCTGAATGGAGGAACGTGATGCAGGCCCGGAGGAAAGCGCCGCTAGAGACGTTTGCTGCGATCACTGCCATCGGCTTGTGCGGTCCCCATCGGCGCAGCATCTGGCGGCCGCAGTCGCCGCCGCGGGCTGTACCCAGTGCTCGGTACACGCCCAGGGCGCTCGGCTCTATGACCACGTCCAGGGCCGCATCGGCAACTGACATCGCTTGGCAAGAGCTCGAAGTCACTGCCCGCGAAGGCAAGAACGGCATCTTGTCGGACGTCGCCTTCGTCCAGGGCGTCAACCGCCATATAGAATGGTCAAAGGCAGCTGCCCAAGAAGGCGCCTTCCGCAGTGCGCTCTAGTCTACCGAATAAAGGATGACGGCGCGGCACCTGGAGCAAACAGCGGGCGCACATCGCGCCCCCTAGGCCGGCGCTAGATCCTCCTCCGCGTCCGGACCAGCCGGGTCAGCATAACCTCGGCTTTTTGTTGGCGGCGCTTGCCTGGCGCGAGCAGCGAGAGCCGGTGCACAAATTCGGGAATGTCGCGGCAAAGCTGTAGCAGATCGTGCTCGTCGATCTGCAGCACCTTGACCCGACTGAGCGTACGCGCGCTGAGATCACGCTGAGGGCCCATGACACCACCGAACGCTTCCCCTGGGCCTAACCGGTTACGATGACGGTGTTGCTCGATTTCGACCTCTCCTTCGATCAGCAGATACAGCGTTCCCGCTCGCGCACCGCGATAAACAATCTGTTGACCCCGCTCGAAGGAGCGGGTGGCAATGTTGGGCAAAAATTCGAGCATGGCGGCCGCGTCG
>CAYYDL010000295.1:0-3093 GCA_964470545.1 uncultured Hyphomicrobium sp.
CAGGCGATTCCGTGAAGATCTCGCAGCCTGTTTCGGTGACGCCGACGGTGTGCTCGAATTGCGCGGAGAGTTCGCGGTCGCGCGTGACGGCCGTCCAGCCGTCGGCCAGGATCTTCACATGCGGTTTGCCGAGGTTGATCATCGGCTCAATCGTGAAGAGCATGCCGGGTTCGAGGACCGTGCCTTCGCCCGGGTCGCCGTAGTGGAGGATGTTCGGGCGGTCGTGAAAAACGCGGCCAAGTCCGTGTCCACAGAAGTCGCGGACGACGCTGCAGCGTTCGCCTTCGGCGTATCTCTGAATAGCGGCGCCGATGTCGCCCGTCGTGTGGCCGGGCTTCACGGCGGCGATGCCACGCATCAGCGATTCATAGGTCACGTGCATCAGCCGCTCGGCGCGGCGCGAGACGTCCCCAACGGGATACATGCGGCTCGTGTCGCCGTGCCAGCCGTCGACGATCAGCGTCACGTCGATGTTGACGATGTCGCCAGGGCGCAGCGGCTTGTCGTTCGGCATGCCGTGGCAGACGACGTGATTGATCGAGGTGCATGTCGCATAGCGGTAGCCGCGGTAGTTCAGGGTCGCGGGAATGGCGCCATGGTCAAGTGCGAACGAGAGCACCAATTCGTCGATCTCCGCGGTCGTCACGCCGGGCTGCACCACAGGCACGAGCATGTCGAGCGCCTCGGCGGCCAGCCGGCCAGCTTTGCGCATCGCTGCGAACGCCTCCGGAGCGTGCAACGGAATCTTGCCATCACGGCTGGCTGTTTTGCTGACTTCGATGTTGGACATGTCACTCCACGGGGAACTGGCAGCTTTATATTTAGTGCGAAACCGCGCTCAGCAAAATACCCGGCAGCGTCGCGGTTGCAGCGAAAAGAAAAAGCGCCGGGAAATTCCCGACGCTTTCTTAATTCAAAAAGCTGCCTGTCACGTGGCTGCTATTCCTTTGCTTCTTCAGCCGGAACTTCGGCAGCCGTCAGCTCGGCGAGAAGACGCTGGGCCTGGCCGACCCAGTCCTGCTTCTCGATGGCGCCATTCAGCTTCAACGTCTCGTCGATGTTGGCGATATCCTCGTCCGAGAGGTTCGCGATCTGCTCGATCTTGTAGCAGTTGAGCTGCTTCAGACGGTTCTGCAGATCGACGTCGATTCCCTTGATCTGCGTCAGATCTTCAGCCTCACCCTTCGGCTTCTTGAAGCCTTTCCAGGCGGCGTTGAGGCGGCGGGCCCGGGCATCGGTCCGCTCGAAGATGCGGGCGGCCTTACCGCGGCGGCCACGGAGATAATAGAGCTTGGCGCGGCGGACCTTGCCGCGGCGGAGCACTTCGATCTCGGCGATGTAGGGCGAATAAACAGGGAAAACGCGCTCGACGCCTTCGCCGTAGGAAATCTTGCGGACGGTGAAGTTCTCGTTGAGGCCGGCACCCGAACGGGCAATGACGACGCCCTCATAGGCCTGGAGCCGAGTCGTCGGCACTTTGGCTGCGCCTTTTTTCTTATCTTTGGGGTCGTCGACGGTCTCGACGACTTTCACCATTACCTTGACGGTGTCGCCGGGGCCAAATTCTGGGACGCCGCGCTTCGAAAGAATGGCGTCCATCTGCTCGCGCTCGAGCTGCTGGATAAGGTTCATCTTGTTGATTCCATTTCGTTTTTTGATGACGCAGAGGATCGGCTTGGCGTCCATCGGACCCGAACCGGTCATGCAAGCCCAGAGGGCAACCCGTTTGAGGGGAATTGTTGTTGGGGCGGGTGATAGCCGAAGAGGCTGGATTTGTCGAGAGAGACGCTGTGTCGTTCGTGCGAAAAGCGGGGCGGGCCCTTCGCGCCACATTACCACAGCGGAAGCCCAGACGAACGGCTGAAAATCTTTGAGTCTGCTATGATTCCAACCGAATCATTTTTGGAGGCGCGGAATGGCCGATTGTCCGCTCGTCATCATTCGCTGGCTCGATAGCCGCCAGCCGTGCGGTCAGTGGCGATATCTGTCGTCGTTGCCGGAGGCACGGCCGGTTGAAGTCGCTACGGTCGGTTGGCTCGTCAAGGATACGAGTGACGTGAAGGTCGTCTGCCAGAGCGTCGGCGATCTCGATCACCCCGAAAAAGCGCAAGCGAGCGGGATCATGACGATACCCGCTCGCTGCGTCCTGTCGATCGAAACACTCACGGAGGAGGCAAGCGGACCTAACGCTTCTGCTGGCCTTGATTCTGCTGGTTCGGTTGATTTTGCTGATTCTGAGCGTTTTGCTGCGATCTCTGATGATCTGGAGCTTGTGACAATACGGATGCCGCGAGCTCTTTGATCTCTTCAGAGTTCAGGGATTGCGGATTCTGGAGCGCCCTTGAGGCGATCGAACTTACCCGTGCAGATGTTTTCTCATTCTGAGCCATGACGATACTCACTTTCTCAAGATTGAGGAACGAACACTCTTGCACAAGCAACTGACCACGTTGCGATCGGTGAGTCCCTTGCCGTCGTAAAGTTATCCACCGATTAGTTCGTATACGGCGTGAGCATGTCCATGGCCTCGCTGACCCGATGCCCGCCAGTTCATGAGAGGAGGATTGGTGAGCAGTCTTAATAACTTAGACCGAGGGCATTTCCGATCATGTCGCCCACGTTGGCGTTCTTCTGGGCAGGATAGTCGTCGTTTTCCTCTTCCTGCGTCCGCGCTTCGAGAGCCTCGGGATTGAAGTCGGGCTCCACGGGCGCCAGGTGATCACGGCCGTGGTTGATCCTGTTCCACTGTCCATCGAGTGCCTGCGTGATGCGCTTCTCGTGGCCGTAGACGTCGGGAAACGTCTTCAGCTTGCCGTCGTCTGTCACCCATGCCGTGAAGTAGACGATGTGGATCGGGATCTCTTTCGTGATCGGGATTTCGTTGTTGAGCGGGCCTGAGCGATCAAGCTCGTCGACCTTGGCGGCGTCCCAGCCCTTATCCTCTTTCAGGATCATCTTCGCCAATTCCATCGGCTTCCAGACACGGAGGCACCCATGGCTCAAAGTGCGCCGCGCCGGCTTGAACATCCATTTGTCCGGCGTGTCGTGCATGAAGATCGTGTGCTGGCTCGGAAATGAAAATTTGACGTGCCC
>CAYYDL010000296.1:0-2449 GCA_964470545.1 uncultured Hyphomicrobium sp.
GATTTTTTGTCCATTGACGCGGCCGCTGCCTGACATTCCAGTCGGATATGCCAATCGTGCACCGATGATATCGTTGCGGCAGAGGCTGCCCGCCGAGAGACGGCGGATAGCCAAAAATTAAGTCGGTTGCTCCTGCGAAATCATCACCGATCCCTCGGATTGGCTTCCGTATCGCCCAAGTCCGAGAAGCGCGAGAAACGTGATCAGCGCGGCACCGGCCAAATAGTATCCGACAGCCTGAATGCCGTATTTCGTCGCGAGTGTCGTCGCAATGTAGGGAGCCAGCGACGCTCCGAATATTCCGGCGAGATTGAAAGCCAGTGAGACGCCAGTGTAACGTACGCCGACCGGGAAGGGCTCCGAGAGTGCAGTCCCAAGGGGGCCGTAAGTGAATCCCATCAGTCCCAGACCCAGCACCATGAAAATGATCACGCTGCCCGTCTGCCCCGAGCCGAAAAGCGGCGCGAACGTCAAACCGAATCCACCAATCACCGCTGTGGTCCAGAGAAGGACGCGCCGTTGCCCGAAGCGATCGGCTATCAACGCCGAAATCGGAATGGTTACGGCGAAGAAGATCACGCCAATCATCTGAATCGGGAGAAACTGCTGACGCGTGAAGCCGAGGGAACTGATCCCCCAGCTCAAAGCAAAGACCGTCATCAGATAGAAGAGCACGAACGTCGCAAGGGCGCCGAAGGTTCCAAAAACGAGAAGCGGGAGATGGCGCGCAAAGACCGTCAGCAATGGAACACGCACGCGCTCATCATTCTCCAGAGCCTTCTTGAAGGCCGGTGTTTCGGAAATGCGGAGCCGCACGTACAGTCCGATAAAAACAAGAATGGCGCTCGCGATAAACGGAATTCGCCAGCCGAATGATCGAAACTGCTGGTCGGTCATCGTTTCGGTGATGATGAGAAAAATGCCGCTCGAGCAGATGAAGCCGATGGGAGCGCCAAGCTGCGGAAACATGCCGAACCACGCTTTTTGCGACTTCGGCGCGTTTTCGGTCGCGAGGAGCACAGCGCCACCCCATTCGCCTCCGAGGCCAAGTCCTTGCAGGAGCCGGCAGGCAGCAAGTAGCAGAGGCGCCCAGACACCCGCGGATGCATAGGTCGGCAGAAGTCCGATGGCGACCGTCGACAAACCCATCATTAGAAGTGCTGCAACCAGCGTGGCCTTTCGCCCGATGCGATCCCCGAAATGTCCGAACAGCATCGCGCCGATTGGACGTGCGAAGAAGGCAATTGAGAAAGTCGCGAAGGATTGGAGCGTAGCCGTGGTTGCGTCTTCGCTCGGGAAAAACAGCTGCGGAAAAACCAGCACCGCGGCCGTCGCATAGATATAAAAGTCGAAAAATTCGATCGACGTGCCGGCGAGGCTGGCAAGAAGGACGCGGCGCTTCGAGGCGGTCTCTGAGGCGGTCAAGGTTCCCCCGGCGATTTTGGACAATTCCCGAACGATCGTCGGGGAATATCAGCCGATGGACTGCGCCGCAAGCCAAAGGCGAGCACCACGAAAGTCCATTGCATGCCCGACTTCATCGCGAGCCACGTCTCCTGCACTCACCTGCGAAACTCGCGACGAAGACAGGAGAAGGTGGGCGACATCTATTCGGCCCCTTTTTTAAGGATGTTTCCAAAAGTGATTAGGAAGCGGTTTGCCGGGAGCGTAGGGGACAGCGACTAGGCGGGGCGGTACCTCCACGGAGAACCGCTATGCGAACAATCGCTATGACCTACGGCGTCAGTGTATTGATTTCCATTGTGAGTCCGGCCCTTGCTAACGAAAGCGTAGTCGAAGCGACGAAAGACCCTCAGAACTGGGCGATGCAGCAAGGTGACTATAGCAATCATCGCTATTCGAAACTCGATCAGATTACCACGGAAAATGTTCACTCGCTTCGACCAGCCTGGAGCTTTTCGACGGGCGTTCTGAGAGGTCATGAAGGGTCGCCGCTCGTCGTCGGCGATGTCATGTACGTGCATACGCCGTTTCCGAATACGGTCTACGCGCTCGATCTCGATAAGAATGCCAGGATCATTTGGAAGTATACGCCGGTACAGGATCCTTCGGTCGTGTCGGTAATGTGCTGTGATACCGTCAATCGCGGCGTGCAATACGCCGACGGCAAGATTTTCCTCAACCAGGCCAATACGACGCTCGTCGCCCTCGATGCCAAGACCGGCAAGGAGATCTGGAAGGTCGCCAACGGGGATCCGAAACGCGGTGAGACCGGAACGAGCGCTCCGTTTGTCGTGAAGGACAAGGTGATCGTCGGTATTTCCGGAGGCGAATTCGGCGTACGCGGACGCCTTACGGCTTACAATATCAACGACGGCAAACTGGCCTGGAAAGCCTGGTCGGACGGGCCGGATGACGAAATGCTCGTCGACCCGGAAAAAACCATGTCTCTCGGCAAGCCCGTTGGCAAAGACAGTTCGCTGAAGAC
>CAYYDL010000297.1:0-4540 GCA_964470545.1 uncultured Hyphomicrobium sp.
ATATTCTCGATCTCGACGATCGCATCGTCGACGAGAATGCCGGTCGCGAGCGTGATGCCGAGCA
Source organism: uncultured Hyphomicrobium sp. (assembly GCA_964470545.1). Classification (GTDB taxonomy): domain Bacteria; phylum Pseudomonadota; class Alphaproteobacteria; order Rhizobiales; family Hyphomicrobiaceae; genus Hyphomicrobium_B. The sequence continues at coordinate 65 of CAYYDL010000297.1, forward strand.
GGCTGACGAGGTTCAGCGAAAACCCGAGCGCACTCATGGCCCAGAACGTCGGAATGGCAGCAAGCGGCAAGGCGATGGCGGAGATCAGCGTCGCGCGCCAGTTGCGAAGGAAGACCATGACGACGAGAACGGCCAATGCAGCGCCTTCAATCAGAGTTTCCATGGCCGCCAGATAATTGCCGCGCGTGTAGGCGACGGCATCGTCGATGTTCGTGATGTGAACGTCCGGATATTCGGCGCGCAACTCCTTCAGCGACTCATCAACCGCCTCGGCAACGGAAAGCTCGCTCGAGCCCTTCGTCCGGAAGACCGAGAACGAGACGACCGGACGTCCGTCGAGCCGCGCGAACGATCGCTGCTCGCTCGCGTCGTCGATCACATGCCCAAGGTCCTTGAGACGAACTTCGCGGCCCCCTGCGAGAATGATTCTGGCGTCTCCAAGGGCTTTAACCTCTCGCGCACCGGCGAGCGTCCGTATCGCCTGCTCCTGGCTGCCGACCTCTCCACGTCCGGAGCCGAGATCGACGTTGGTCGCGCGAACCTGGCTGTTCACTTGCGCGGCCGTGATGCCGTAGGCGAGCAGCTTGTCGGGATCGAGACTAACACGGATTTCGCGGTCGACCCCACCGTAGCGTTCGACGCGGCCGACGCCTTTGGTCGCCTGCAGGCGGCGCTTGATCACATCGTCGACGAACCAGGAAAGCTGTTCGAGCGTCATGCCCGGAGATGTCGCCGCAAATGATTGGATCGCCTGGCCTTCAACGTCGATCCGTTCAATGATGGGCTCGTCGATCGTGCGCGGAAGATCGGCGCGCACTTCCGCAACCGCGTCTCTGACGTCGTTCAAGGCACGGTCGGTATCGATACCGAGCCGGAATTCGAGAACGGTCGACGATGTGCCGTCCGTCAGCGTCGACGTCATGTGCTTGATGCCCACGAGGTTGGCGACGGCATCCTCGATGACCTTCGTCACTTGCGTTTCGAGCTCGGCTGGCGCCGCACCCGATTGCGTCACCTTGATCGACACGAGTGGAATGTCGATATTCGGAAACCGCGTGACAGGCAGCGACTTGAAGCTCAGCGTGCCAAGCAGCATCAGCACCGCGAAGAGAACAATTGCGGGAACCGGACGGCGGATCGACCAAGCCGAAATATTGATCCGCATTACTTCGCCTCGCTCAGCCGCGGTTCGGGAACTATCGGTCGGACGACGTCGCCGTCGCGTAGGAACGTCCCTGCGCGCGTCACAACGAAATCGCCTTTCTTGATGCCGTCTTTGATCTCTACGAGATCATTTGCGACGAGACCCACTGTGACGACGTGCTTCCTGACGATGTTGTCCTGGACGACCTGCACGGATGCGAGGTCATGGTCGAACGTTACCGCCGACGACGGCACAGCGAGGCCATGGCTTGTCGCCGTCTCGATCCGCCCGCGCGCATAGGATCCAATCCTGAGAACCGGATTGACGCCGAGGAATATTCTCACGCGCCCTAGCCGTGTTGCTTTGTCGACCTCCGGTGACACTAATCGTACATTCCCCTCGAAGTTGCCGATTTGCGGAACGGTGACGATGGCTTTCTGGCCGACCTTGACGTTCTTCAATTCCGTTTCGACGATCTCCGCGTCGAGTTCGATCTCGCCGTTCTCGATGATGCGGAACATGGGTTCGCCGTTCGCAGAGGCCATCGCGCCGATCCGGGCGGTCCTACGGCTGATGACGCCATCTTCCGGTGAGGTTACGTCGGTGTTGCTTCGCCGCCAGAGCAGTTCGCGCCGCTGCGCCTCGACCTGCTCTTTTTCCGCCTGCGCAGCTTTCAGCCCGTCACGAGCTGCGATGAGCTGCGCTTCCGTCGTATGGGCTGCGCTTTCGCGCTGGTCGTAGGTCGAGCCGGAGAGATAGCCGGACTGTTTCAGCGGGACAGCCCGCTCGAGCTGAGCGGCAGCTTCTTTTGCTTGGGCTTCCGCCTGCACGATTTGACTCTGTGCCTGCGCAATCGCAGCATTTGAACGTGCGAGGTTCGCGTTGTTCTGCGCCAACTGCGCGTCCAATTGTTCGGCGACGAGGCGCGCGAGGACCTGACCCTTTTTGACCTTGTCCCCCTCGTCAGCGAGAAGTTCGAGAACGCGCAGCCCTTCGACTTCCGGCGAGACCAGGATTTCCTCGCGCGGCACGAGTGAACCTGAGACGGCAGCCGTCTCGACGAAATTCTCGGTCGCAACTTTCGCGACCGTAATCGTCGGCGCCGCGACGGGTTTCGCTGCTTCCAGACGCTCGGCCTGGATTTCGCCCGTGTGCCGTTTCTCGACGTAGACATAGCCAGCGCCAGCCAAGGCTATGGCCGACAGAAGACCCAAGGAAAATTTCGTCAAATTCATTGCCGAGCCTCGCGAACGTTCGTTTTCGCTCGCGCCCTGCCGGCGTTCGTCGGGTTGAGCAAACCACCGATCACCTCGATGATGACGGGAAGGACGGTGCTCATGTCGGCTGTCGGATCGATAGCGCGACGCCAAAACATCCCGTCTCCGAAAATGTTGAACACTTTGACGAGCGTTGGAATGTCGATACGCGGCGCGATGCGGCCCTCGTCCTGGAGGCGGCGAAACAGGGCGTCGAAGCTGTCGTTGCAGAACTTGTCGACGCTCATGAAAATTTCAGCGATCCGCGGGTTGCGCGTCGACTCGATGCCCATTTCGATGGCGAAGCGCTGCTTCTCCCCCGACTCGTTGATGAAGTAGTGCTCACCAATGGCGGCAAGGGCTTCGATGAAATCCGGAGCCGATGCAAGCTGGGCGAAGCGCTCGGCGAATTCCGCGCGGTCGCGCTCGCATAGCCCGGCGATCAGCGCTTCCTTGCTGTCGAAATACACATACAGCGCGCCAGGCGAGACTCCAGCCTCCCGGCAGATCGTTTGCATCGTCGTCGCGTGAAAGCCTCCGCGCGCGAAGCATCGGAGCGCCGCATCGAGAATATGTTCGCGCCTCGCGCGCTGGGTGTCCGGCTTCAACCTCGGCATGATGACGGGCAATCCCCTCGGTAGATATCGCAAAAACGAACGGACATTCTGTTTGGGAAGGGATTGCGGTGGCGTCAAGGCGAATGAATGTTCGTTTTGTAAATTTTTATTCTCGATATGCGGGAGCGGATGTTCCGGCGACGAACGAAATACTGCCCCGGCGCCCAGCAACCAATTGGAGGAAAATGATCTTTGACAAAAAGAGGAGCAGTAGGTCCCGCAACCCACCGCTCCTCTCTCTTTCCGCCCGAGCCTGGGGCCGGGCGGGTTTCTGCAGCTTCTCGCGAGCAGGCACTGAGTTGCGTTGCCGGACGCGATTGCTGGGGCGCAAACCGCGAGTGCTATGACGCCATCGAAAAAATATTCGTTGCATATGGCGTGGCTGCAGCCAGAGCCAAATCAACCCAGCCGGCCTGCCATTGGCTGCACTTATACTGCAATTTGATAAAACCTACTTCTGAATTCAAGGCTCGGCGCATGACCTAATGCGCCGCCTCGTCGGTATCGATTGGACGCGAGAATTCGCTAAGGGCGACAGGGCGTTCCGGTGAAGATGCAGACGGTGCCCTTGGGCCCCGTAAGACAGCGCTCTTCGGTATTCTCAGCCCGTGCCCAGTTCGCGTAGTCGGGTCCGAGATCAGAGATAGCCCGGACTTTCGCGCGCCAATTGGCGCGTGTCTTGGTCTTGGCGAGCCAGACGAAGCGCGATTCTTCGCCCCGCGCCGTGACAGGAGAGGGAGCGCATGTATCGGCAAAGACCCGTGTCGGTAATCCGGAAAACAAAAGGACCGCTAATAGAAAGAGCGAACCGGTCGCTATCCTCTTTGAAATCATGTCCCGTAGCACCGTCCTCAGGTCAATCGGAGCGCGCGATAGAAGGACGGTTTGGGGCGCGCTGGCAAGATCCATAGCATCACGAGTTCAATATTGAAAAAGGACGTTGAATGTCCCGTAAGCAGAGGGATCTTTGGGCGCCCACTCGTCGATCCACCAGGCGGCCCCGCCCGCAAGCGAGACTTCCCCGCCGCTCCATTCATAACGCGCAAAAAGGCCTGTCCGGCCGTTCCATGCACCATTGCCCGTTTCGATGTTTTTGTCGTAGCGGAGCTCCGGCCCGATCGAAAGCTTCGGCGTGAGGCGCCAGCCGGCACGCCATCGCGATGACGTCTCGTTCCGCGCGGTCGAATAGCTGAGATCCAGCGACGTCCATGCCGTGTCGTTCAGCGTCAGCCACAGCTCAAGTGCGCCCTTGACGCCGAATTCGGTGCCGTCGTTCTCGTGCGCCGGATCGACAGCATTGAGATGATGTTCGGAGGACATCGAAGCGCCGGCAAAAGCTTTCGCCGTCAGCCGACCGAGCTGCAGATAGTATCCGAGAAGAGCTTCGGCATAGGAATGCTCGACCTCAAAGTGTTGCTTCTTGCGATCGTTTTCCGTGCAAATGTCGTTGAGAACGGCG
>CAYYDL010000298.1:0-5460 GCA_964470545.1 uncultured Hyphomicrobium sp.
TCGCCGCAAAAATCTGCTGCGCGTGCTCATCAAGCAGCAGGTGATAGCTGCGGAAGCTCGGGCCTGACATATGCCAGTGGAAATTCTTCGTCTTAATGTAGAGGGCGAAGAAATCCGCAAGCAGCGCCGACAAGGCGCCGGAAATGTCCTTGATGGCGTTGTCGGAGAAGTGCGACGGCGTGTCGAGGGGAGCCTTGCGCCGAGACTTGGCAGTATCCGCTTTCATGGTCCAGTCTTCCTTTATTTTTACTGCTTAGGGGGTTGAGAAGTTCTTCGTAAACGATCATCCAACGCTGACCGGTGCTTTGATGGAAGTCATCCCGGGGCCTCCTCGACGACGACTTTTAGCAAAGAAACCATTTTGTCGACAGTCGGCTGCGCGGCGGGCGTCAGACCGTACCGCTTCGTGAGCCAGCCCAGATCTTGGTATGAAACCCATGTATCGCCGGCATCGTTTTGCCAGACGAGCGCTTTCAGGGGCAGGTCCAGCCCGATCGGCTGGGCTATTTGCATCAGCAGCGTGCCTGCCGATGGGTTTCCGAAAATCAGCACTTCGGTCGGCCGCAAATCGAGACCCGCCTTTGCAGCGGCGGCCGCGTGGTCGACCCGGGCGACAAGTGTCATCCCATGACTCGTAACTGCGGAAGCCAGCTTGTCGGCGGTCTCTTTCGGAGGAAAGCGACTGGGAAGCGTAATCAGTCCTTCGACTGCCATTCCTGCGCTCCGTTTCGGCCGTCCGGCAGCCGCAACTGTTAGCTCCGAGTGCCACGGGTTGTCCACCGGGGCGCCCAGCAAAATCGTGCATTCAGACAAATTACGACAAATGCCGCTGCGACCGCCGCTGACGTGACAAGCTCCGTTGTCTATTCCTGTCCGGAGTTCTGGGGCTTCGATAGGGTGAAACAATGAAGGTGAGCTTCGTGACCTTACCGGCGCTGCCGGCCGTCTTGAGCATTACCGCCGGCTACGTCGACACCTCGAGTTTCTTGGCCCTGCATGGCCTGTTCACTTCCCACGTTACCGGGAACTTCGTGACGCTCGCAGCGTCGCTCGCAAGAGATTCCGCGGACACGATTGCAAAGATCCTGGCACTTCCGCTGTTCTGCATCGCAGTCTTCATCACGCGCATTGTCCGCTTCCGACTCGAGAAAAGCGGCTTACCCGTGCTTGGGGTCTGGCTGACGCTGCAGTTTGCGTTATTGCTCCTCGCTGGATTCGTAGCGCTGCGTTACGGACCCTTTCCGGACGCGAATGCGATCCCCGCGGTGGCTACAGGGCTCGTGTTGGTCGTGGCGATGGCCATCCAGAATGCCTTCCATCGCATCCATCTTTCGAATTATCCGCCCACCACCATCATGACCGGGACTACGACGCAAGCGATGCTCGACCTCGCGGATCTCTTTCATGGCGCTTCAGAAGACGCAAAGCAGGCAGCGAAGGCACGGGTCACAAATCTGCTGAACGGGATCGTTGCCTTTGCGATCGGGTGCGCATTGGCGGCGGTCATCTATGCCCACTACGACGAATGGGTATTTGGCGGCGGCCCGATCTTCGGCGGGGTGACCATCGTCGTGTATATTAGCGAAAAAATGCAGAAGGCGGCCCATTAAGTAAGTCTCAAAAACGCCGCCGGGTTTCGGCGGCGTTCTCGAACAGCGGCGCTACGCATGCTCGTGAGCGACTTTGTATCGAAGCGCGGGCTCTCTACGAGAAAGATTGGGCCTCAGTGCCAACCGACCCGCGTTCAATTGCTCCCACTCCGCGGCTTCAGGCAATGATGGGATCGTCACGAGTTCACCGAGATCCAATCCCGCTAGCGCAGCATCGACCATCGGCTCGACGTCCATGACCATCTCTGGCGGAAACTTAGCGAGGTCAATCCCGGCACGCTTCCAAATTTCTGTCCTCGTCGCCCCGGGCAAAACAGCCTGCACACGAACGCCGTTCGCCGAAAGCTCAGCGTTGAGCGTCAGAGTAAGGCTCAAGACATAGGCTTTCGATCCACAATAGGCTGCGTTTGCGATTTCAGGGACCAAAGCAAGAGCCGATGACACATTGATGATCGTGCCTGCATTCTTCGCCGAGAAGTTTGCCGCGGCGGACGCAGCGAGATGCGTGACTGCCGTAATATTGATAGCGATCAGCGCATCGGTTTTGTCAAAATCCGCGCTCGCAAGCGGCTCAGACATACCGATACCGGCATTATTGAGAAGAAGAGAGATCGCATTATCTTCACGAAGCCTCGTCGTAATCTTTACCAGATCGGACTTGGATGCCAGATCTGCCGGAATGATCTCTACAGCTCGCCCTGTTTCAGCCGTGATGCGGGTCGCCAGAGCGCCCATCCGTTTGGCGTCACGTGCGACGAGAATCAAATCGTAACCGCGCTTTGCGAGGCGATCAGCGTAGATTGCGCCGATTCCAGATGATGCGCCCGTTACGAGCGCTTTTCCTTCGGTATTCGGCATGAGACTGCTCCTTATTTCGTGGAATGGCAGTTGGAAGGCTCCAGATCATATATATTTCTATCGTCATTTATTTATCCACCAACGGACAGCGTGGCAACTGCGCGCGAGAGCGCACCGTAGATGCTACTCCGCGAGCAGTGCCGAACGAACGGATTGCAGGATCTCTTCCGAGACGGGGTGTCCTTTGGTGGAGCGTGATAGAACGACAGCACCAACGAGCATAGCAATTTGTGCCAGCGCATCTTCGCGTGCCGCCGCTTTCCGTTTCCGCGACAGCAGCGGAGTCAAACGGTCAACCATCGCATTGAAGCCGGCCGTAAAGGCGGCGCGTATCCGCCCTTTTGGGCTCTCCCGCGCTATGTCTCCACTGATTGCCGCGGCCGGACATCCGAGCCCCATGGCGTCGCGATGGCCTTTCGTCGTATAGCGTTTGATGAAATCAGCGCGCGCGGCCTTCCTGTCGGATGCGTTCCGCTCTTCTATACCATCGTAGATGTTCCGTCGGTCGTCGAATGCCCGCGCGCAAGCCTCGGCGACCAATGCCTCCTTCGATCTGAAATGGCCGTAAAAGCCGCCATGCGTCAAACCAGCCTCAGCCATGACGGCCGGAACACTGACACCATCAATTCCATACTCAAGAAAAAGTCGTGAGGCCGCCTCCACGACATCCCTGCGATGTTGATCCGCTTCCTTGCGCGATACTCGCGGCATTCTTTTTTTCTCCTTGGATCTAAGTTCGAGACAGTGCGCCGCTGCGCCGTCCCCTGATCAAACACGTCTCCGCGCTGTGCGAGCAACGAGATTTTCTTCCGTATCGAAGACTTTCCCTTCCGAACCCGAACGTCCGTCCTGACGGCAACATCGACTGAATAGCACAGGCCATTGCAGTGTCGAGAAGCGTCGCAATCCAACCTCCGTCACCCGGGCCTTAGATTATAGAACCGCGCCTGACGGGATGCCTTCAAAGACCAGCCGGCGCAGTCGCTCCGAAGATGGACGATTACGGTCGCCTCGCAACGCAACAAGAAAACCGATGCCAGGCACCGACATCACACTTCCAATGATACGGCCATCGCTCGCAACATGGCTATTCGCCGTCATGTCCTGCTTCGCATTGAGGTGCGTCAACTTTGGGCGTTGCGGAGCTTTGTACCTTATTGCATGACGATCATCATATATTATGTCGGACGTCATGAATAGCCCAGTACAAGGAGCCGCACCGTGCCGCACGATCCGGTCGTCATCGTATCCGCCGTCCGAACACCGCTGGGGCGGTTTCTCGGCGACCTTGCGCCGCTACAGGCTTCAGAGCTTGGCGCACACGCCATTCGTGCTGCGTTGGGTCGCGCGAACCTTTCCCCTGACAGGATCGACGAAGTTATTTTCGGCAACGTGTTGACGGCCGGCCAGGGGCAGGCTCCCGCCCGGCAGGCGGCGCGTGCGGCTGGTCTTCCCGACGCAACGGGCGCAACGACGGTGAATAAGGTCTGCGGATCCGGAATGAAGGCGACGTTCCTCGGCCACGACCTTCTCGTCGCAGGATCGGTCGACGTCATCGTTTCGGGCGGAATGGAATCGATGTCGAACGCTCCATATCTCCTTCAAAAGGCCAGAACTGGATTCCGCGTGGGGCATGGTCAGGTGCTCGATCACATGCTGCTCGACGGCCTTGAGGATGCCTATGAAAGAGGCCGGAGCATGGGGGATTTCGGCGAGGCGACTGCCGAAGCCTATCAATTCACGCGCGCCGACCAGGACGCGTTCGCTGTCGAGACGTTGACGCGGGCGCGCACCGCGATTCAGTCCGGCGCATTCAAAGCCGAGATCACACCGATAACTATCGCGGCAAAGGATGGTGAGAAGCTCATCGAAGACGACGAGAACCCGCTCAAGGTCTCGCCGGAAAAAGTGCCGAAGCTGAAGCCCGCGTTCCGGCCCAATGGCACGATCACGGCGGCGAGCTCATCGGCGAACGCCGATGGCGCTGCGGCGCTGGTTCTGACGCGCCGATCCGTCGCCGCGCGCGACGGCCTCCCGATCCTTGCAGAAATCCGCGCGCACGCAACGCACAGCCAAGATCCCGCTTGGTTCACCACGGCTCCGATTCCCGCCATTCGCAAGGTTCTCGCGAAAGCGGGATGGGAGGCGGGTGATGTGGATCTTTATGAAATCAATGAAGCGTTCGCGGCGGTTGCGATGGCGGCGCAAAAGGATCTTTCGATTCCGCGCGACAAGCTCAATGTAAACGGCGGTGCGTGTGCGCTCGGACATCCCATAGGGGCGACCGGCGCGCGCCTGATCGTGACGCTGCTTTATGCTTTGGTAAATCGGGGCGCGACGAAAGGCATTGCGTCGGCGTGCATCGGCGGTGGGGAAGCGACCGCCATCGCGATCGAACGCGTCATCCATTGACGCGCGCTTTGGAGGGTTGCTCTTCCGTTCAGACAAGGCCAAGGCGCGACTGCAGACGGTCTGTCGAAGCGCGAAGCAGGCGGTCTGTCACGATGCCGATGAAGGCAATAGCAAGACCGGCTGTCAGGCCACGACCTGCATTGGCCTTTGCGAGGGCGATGAAAACTTCCTGTCCAAGATCTCGCGTACCGATCATCGCGCAGATGATCACCATACTGAGCGCCAGAAGCACCGTCTGGTTGATTCCAAGCATGATCTCTGGGAGAGCAAGCGGAAGCTGCACACGCCAGAACATCTGACGCGGCGTGCAGCCTGAGACCGTTGCGGCTTCGATCAGGTTTTCGGGGATTTGGCGGATGCCATGGTTCGTGTATCGGATCGCCGGCACGATGGCGAACGAGACTGTCGCAATCATGGCGGTCACGTCGCCAACGCGGAACAGCATGACGACGGGAATGATGAAACAGAAAGACGGCAGCGTCTGAAGCGTGTCAAGGATCGGCGTCAGAAAGGCCGCGAAGCGATCGCTGCGTGAGGCGGCGATGCCGAGCGAAATTCCGAAGAGCGCCGCGATGGCAGC
>CAYYDL010000299.1:0-9646 GCA_964470545.1 uncultured Hyphomicrobium sp.
CCGTCGCCCTCGCCGTCGCTGCCGTACCTGAGGGACTGCCGGCAGTTCTGACGTTGACGCTGGCCATGGGCGTCGAGCGGTTGGCGAAGCGAAAAGCCGTCGTACGACGTTTGAGCGCCGTCGAGGCGCTTGGTTCCGTCACCGTGATCGCAACCGACAAGACCGGTACGCTTACGGAAAATCGCATGCATGTTCATGCGATTGATGCGCGGGATCCAGAGCGAGCGCTACAGGCCATAGTTCTTGCAAACGATGCCGAGACGGCAACGGGCGCCGGGGATCCGCTCGAAGTTGCCCTGTTGGATTATGCCAGCAAGCAAGGTGCGGCTCCTGCCCAGGTGGCCGCACGCAATCCGCGCGTTTCAAGCCGACCCTTCGACAGCGACAGCAAATTCATGCGGGTTACCGTTGAGGATGGGGGAGCATACGTCAGCTATCTGAAGGGCGCGCCGGAAGTCTTGATCCAGCGGAGCACGCTTCCGGAAAACGAAAAGCGTGCGTGGGAAGCCAAGGGGCTGCGGCAGGCGAGTGAGGGTTATCGCGTGCTCGCCCTTGCATGGGGACACGGTGAGCACGACGACGACGTGACCTTTCTTGGACTGGTCATGCTCTGGGATCCGCCCAGGCCTGAAGTGTCAGATGCCCTGAAACGCGCCCAAGCCGCCGGTATACGTGTGCTGATGATCACAGGCGATCACCCGGCAACCGCCAGGGCAATCGGTGAAGTGATCGGCATCGCATCAGAGCGGGTCGTGTCCGGAAGCGACATCGAGCGAATGTCGGCAGGGGACATTCAAAACACGGCGCGCAACGTCAACGTATTCGCGCGTATGGCGCCCGAGCATAAGCTTCGGCTCGTGGAGGCACTCAAAGCGAATGGCGAGATCGTCGCCGTTACGGGGGACGGTGTCAACGATGCGCCTGCGCTGAAGCGTTCCGATATCGGCGTCGCAATGGGACAGAGGGGCAGCGACGTCTCTCGAGAGGTTGCCGATGTCATACTTCTCGATGACAACTTCGCCACGATCGTCGCGGTCATCGAGGAAGGCCGGAGCATCTACGAGAACATCCAAAAATTCATTCGCTTCTTCTTTTCCACAGATCTGGCGCTCATCGCTTTGATGACAGCGGGCTTGGCGATCGCATTTTTTTTCGGCGAGAGAGATCCCACGGGTGGCACGTTCCTGCTGCCGCTTACGGCGGTTCAGTTGCTATGGATCAACGTTATCGCGGACGGGCCGCCTGCGCTCGCCTTAGCGTTCGACCGGAATCCCGGCGTGATGAACAGGCCTCCTCGGCCGCCGCGGTCGAAGCTTTTGGATACTGCCTCGCTCCGGTTCATTACCATCAGTGGCGCTGCTAAGGCGATGGGGGGCATCGCCATTCTCGCGATCATGCCGCTCGTCGGCTTCGCCTTGGAAGAGATGAGAACCTCTCTCTTCTTCTATGAGTCCGTGCTTCAACTTGTCTTCGTCTATCCGTGCCGACGTGTCGTTGCTGTTCCACCGCCGAATATCTGGATTCATTTGGCTGTCGGTTTCGGAGTTTTGCTGCAGGTGCTGGCCGTCACGATCGCGCCATTTGGAAAGTTGCTCGGTTTAGCCCCGGTCAGCATGGGCGTCCTGCTTGCCATCGCGCTTATTGTTCTTTCGACGTGGGTAGTTGCTGAATTTGACAGTCATGGCGCGAATCCGTGTGCTCGCAGTGAGTCGCGATCCCGCTAGAAAACCCTATCGTTTTCGGAGCGTGTTTATCATTGCGCCGAGCGGGTGCGACCGGGCCCCAATATGCTGAAAGCACCCGAAGAAGCTTTCAGCTCTTTATGTCGCCGTTTCAGTTTACCGTGCTGCCCGTTTGAATTGCCGCTTTGGCTTGCGGCGGCGGTGAGGCGAGAGGCTGCACGGGTGAACCGGGGCCGATCTTCTGAAGATTTCCGGTGATGACGACATCTTTATCGTTGAGGCCAACGACGCTCACCAGATCGCCGTCGGACGGACCGAGCGTCACTAGTTTCTGCGCGGCGATGTTCTTGTCACCGACCACATAGACATACTTTCCGAGCTGACTCGAGCCGATGGCTGTTTGGGGAACCATGAGAGCTTCCGGATTTTCTCCGGCATGGACACGAATGCGCACATATTGTCCCGGCAATAAGCCGTGATCCGCATTCGCGATCGTCGCCCTGGCGGTGAGGGTGCCCGTCATCCGGTCGACGGCGTTGTCGACGAAGGTGATTTTTCCTTTATAGGAACGCTTCTCTTCACCCGGCACGAATACCTCGGCAGCGACTGCGCCGCTTTTGCGTACTTTCTCGATCGTACCGAGATCGGCTTCTGCCGGATTGAACGTCACGTAGATCGGATCGAGCTGGACAAGCGTGTTGAGCGGAGCTCCGGCGACGCTGATGAGCGTACCGATGGGCGCCTGGTTTTTGCCCAGCCGTCCAGCGAACGGTGCGCGGATCTGCGTGTACTCGAGATTGAGTTCGGCGGTTCGGATGGCTGCGTCATCGATATTGATGGCGGCCTCGGATTGGCGGAGCAAGCTCGATCGCTGATCGAACGTGTCCTTGGCAAGCCAGCCGCTCTTCGACAATTCTGTGCCGCGCTGCAGGTTCGAGCTCGCATAGTCGCGGGCGGCAACATCGCGCTGCTTTTCCGCCTTAGCGCGATCAAGCGCGGCCTGATAATCGCGGGGATCGATCGTGTAGAGCAGATCCCCTTCCTTGACGTCCGATCCGTCCGGAACGTGCTGCGTTTGCAGATACCCCGCCACGCGTGCCTGGAGCGTGATGTCGTTGATCGATTCCGTGCGGGCGGCGTAATCGAGGTAGATCCCGACTGACCGCTTGACGACAGACGTTACCGGCACCGGCATAACGAAGGCGTGGGGAGGCGGCGCTCCTGCTTGGCTTTCGACTTCGGCGAGGAGCTTCGGGATGTCCTGCCGATAGTAATAGGCCGCGCCTACGCCGAGAGCGACGATTCCCAAAAGAGCTATTTTCCAAACGCGCATCGCGAATTCCTCAGTTATTCGGCGGCAACGGGATTCGATGGATCATGCGCGGGCGGCGCCGCGCCCGATTTGTCGGCTTCCCGTCCTTCGCGCCACCTTTCGATGGTGGCGTAGAATACGGGAACGAAGAGAAGGGTCAGCAGCGTCGCGGCCAGCATGCCGCCGAAAACGGTCGTTCCGATGGACTGCCGGCTTGCGGCGCCCGCGCCTGAGGCGATCATCAGCGGAACGACTCCGAGAATGAAGGCGAAGGCCGTCATCAGGATCGGCCGCAGGCGAAGCCGGCCGGCTTCCATGGCTGCTTCGACGATCGACAATCCTTCGAGACGCCGCCTCTTCGCGAACTCTACGATCAGAATGGCATTCTTCGCGGAAAGACCGATGAGCATCACGAAGCCGATTTGAGAATAGACGTCGATCTGCATATGGCGCACCCAGACCGCCAGCAGCGCTCCGAACAGGGCAAGCGGCACCGCCAGAAGCACCATGAACGGCATCGACCAGCTCTCGTACTGGGCGGCGAGAATCAGGAAGACGAAAACACTCGCGAGCGCGAACACCATGATGGCAATGGAGCCCGCCTTCAGTTCCTGGAACGTAATGCCGGTCCATTCATAGCTGAAATCGCGCGGAAGGGCCGTCGCGGCCGCTCTCTCCATCGCTTCGATGGCTTGGCCGGTGCTGTAGCCTGGGGCCGGTCCTCCGTTGATGAGCGCGGACGCATAGTTGTTGTAGTGGGGCACAGTCTCCGGCCCGACAATGGGCTTCAAAATCCCGAGCGTGCTCAGCGGCACCATTCCGCCCGTAGCGTTGCGAACATAGAGCTTCGAGAGATCGGATGACGACGATCGAGATGCGTTGTCCGCCTGCAGCGTCACGCGGAACGTCCGTCCGAAAAGGTTGAAATCGTTGACGTAGAGCGAGCCAAGATAGATCTGAAGCGTGTTGAAGACATCCGGCAGTGTGAGGCCGAGCAGCTTCGCCTTCGACCGGTCGAGATCGTATTTGAATTGCGGTGTCGACGTGGAGAAGGACGTGAAGAGCTGTTGCGCATCGAGTTCCGGCTGTTTCCGCGCCTCGGCGATCAATGCCTGTGTCGCCTCGTTGAGAGCTTCGCTGCCGCGGCCGGTCAGATCTTCGACCTGGAATTCAAAACCGCCAGTGGCGCCGAGACCCGGGATCGATGGCGGATCGAAGCTCAGAACGACGGCATCGGGTATCATGAGAAGCTTGGGCCGCACGGCAGCGACGAGGTTCGACGCGCTCTGTTCAGGCGGTCGTTCGTTCCAGGGCTTCAGAATGGCGAATTCGACCGCCGAATTGGACTGCGCTGCATTCGTCAGGAAGTTGAGGCCGCTGATCGAACCGACGATATCGACGCCCGGCGTGCTTTCGAGGATGTTCCTCACCTTGGCGGCGACCGCATCCGTTCGCTCGAGCGACGCGCCGTCCGGGAGCTGGACGACGACGAAGAAGTAGCCCTGGTCTTCGACCGGGAGGAATGTCGATGGTATCCGTTGTGCGATGAAATACGTCGCGGCAAGCACGCCGGCGAACAGCATCAGCATTACCCAGCGAATGCGGATGAGGAAGTGCACGAGCCGTGCATAGCCATGCGACAGGCGCTCGAACCCGGCGTTGAACCAGCGGAACAGAAAGAACGTCGATGGTGGCTTGTGGCGCAAGAATGCCGCCGCCAACGCCGGACTGAGCGTCAGGGAGTTGAACGCCGAAAGACCGACGGAAATCGCGACGGTCAATGCGAACTGATTGTAGAGACGGCCCGAAACACCCGGAATGAAGGCCACCGGGATGAAGACGGCCATGAGGACGCCCGTCGTTGCGATGATGGGACCGGTCACCTCCGACATCGCCTTCAAGGCGGCATCCATGGGCTTCAGCCCATTTTCGAGTTGCCGTTCGACGTTCTCCACGACCACGATCGCATCGTCGACGACGAGGCCGATGGCGAGCACCATCCCGAGCAGGCTCAGCATGTTCAAGGAAAACCCGAGCATCTCCATGATCACCAGCGTTGCAATCAAGGAAACCGGAATGGCAATCGTCGGAATGATCGTCGTCCGCCAGCTTTGCAGGAAAACGTAGACGACGAGAACGACCAGGAAGAGGGCTTCGAGCAGCGTAAAGATTACGTCGTGCATCGCGGCCGACACGAAGCGCGTGGTGTCGTAGTGCATTGCGTAGGCAATGCCTTTCGGAAAGCGCTTGGAAAGCTCCTTCATTTTTTCCATGACGCGCTCTTGCAGATCGAGTGCGTTCGATCCGGGCATTTGGAAAACACCGAGGACGACCGACGGATCTTTTCCGAAGAATGCGGTCGACGAGTATTGCAGGGCTCCGAGTTCGATCCGGGCGACGTCGCGTAGGCGAACGATCGCGCCTGTCGTCGGATTGGCCCGTAGCACGATGTTGCCGAACTCCTCAGGGCTGCTCAGCCGTCCGGTGGCATTGACTTGCATTTCGAACGGCGTGCCAGGAGGCGCAGGGGATTGGCCGATCTTTCCGGCAGCGACCTGGATGTTTTGTTCGGCAACGGCGTTCTGAACGTCGACCGCTGTAATGCCGAGCTGGGAAAGCTTATCGGGGTTGAGCCAGACGCGCATCGAATAGCGCCGCTCACCGAAGATTTGTACGTCGCCGACGCCGGGCAGTCGCTTCAACGGATCGACGATTTGGAGATAAGCGTAGTTGCTGAGGGTAACGGCATCGACGGAGTGGTCCGGCGACGTCAGATTGACGATCAGCACAAAGTTAGGGTTTTGCTTGCGGATCGTGATGCCAGCCTGATTGACGATCGGCGGCAACGACGATGCGGCCTCTGACACACGGTTCTGCACGTCGACGGCAGCGATGCTCAGCGGATAGCCCACGTCGAACGTGATCGTGATCGTCGAGGAGCCATCATTGGAGCTCGTCGACGACATGTAGGTCATGCCCTCGACACCGTTGATCTGCTGTTCGAGGGGTGTCGTGACTGTATCGGCGACGACTTGCGCGCTCGCACCGGGATAGATCGCGCTTACCACAACCTGCGGGGGCGTCACGTCGGGCAACTGCGAGACCGGCAGCAGGAAATAGCAAATGGCCCCGGCGAGCACCATGATGACGGCGATGGCGGAAGCGAAGATCGGCCGGTGAATGAAGAAATTGACCATGCGTCATCCGTGCTAAGGGCGCGGGAGCTCGTCGCTGGCCGGAGAGGGCTCTCTCCCCCTGAGCCCCCAGCATTTCCTTAAAGACCGAAGCGCCGTCGATCTCAAGCACACAATGGGGCCATCGCGAGGCAAGTTCTAGAACAAAACTATGGGTTTAGCTCTACGTTGACGATGGAATCCCCACGATTGAGGCGCTTTCAGCAGTGGCTTTGATCGATGGACCACCTGCTTCGATGGAGCTTCAGGATAGGCGTGGCGAAATGTCATCCGTTGGCAAGCGCGCGCCGACACCGCCGCAAATCCTTGGAGCGGGCGAAGGGAATCGAACCCTCGTATGCAGCTTGGGACGCTGCCGTTCTACCATTGAACTACGCCCGCGAGGCCCACCGATTTGCCATGTTTCGATGGTTTGTGCAAACTCCTGAATGACGCCGGGTCGGCCGTTCGGCTGGCTAGACGCCACGCCGGTTGGTGGCATCATTTCTTGAAAGTTTCAGTCGCGCGCGAGTCCTGGACTGCCTGGGGGGGAAGGGACCATGAAGGTGATCGTGACGTTGTTGGGAATTGCCCTTGCGGGCATTCCGCTCGCAGGCTTTGCGCATGCGGGCGATGCCGGTGCGCCGAGTTCCAATGGCACTCCGCTCGCCTCGAAGGTTGACCAGGATATCAATCAGGCCGTGAGCGGCGACGCTCGTACATCTTCGGACGTCGATTCGCGGATCAAAGATCTGGAAGAGACACGCACGGCCATCGATCAAAAAAGGCCGCCGACCGTCAGCCTGAGTGTCAGCGGCTGGGTCGATCAGCAAGTGCAATACAACATGAAGCAATAGCGGTTCGTGCCGGAGGCGGCGGGCGCGCCTAGAAATTCAACGCGCCCGTGCTGGCCTCGCTGTGGAGTGAGATCAGGCCTTCTTTGCGAGAAGGTCGCGAATCTCCTTGAGGTATTCTTCCGTTGGGGTCGGCGGCGGCGGAGCAGCCGAGGGCTTCGGTTTTTTCATCGTGTTGACGGCCTTGACGAGCAGGAAGATCGCGAACGCGGTGATGAGGAATTTGATTACGGCATTGAGGAAGACGCCGTACTTGATCAGCACGGGATTGGTCGGAGTCGGAATCGCAACCGCGAGATTGGAGAAGTCGATTCCCGCCAACAAATAGCCGATCGGCGGCATCACGATGTTGTCGACGAGGGAGGAGACGATGGGAGCGAAGGCTGCGCCCATGATCACGCCGATGGCAAGATCTATGACGTTTCCTCTCATGGCGAATTCTTTGAATTCGTCGATTATGCTCATGAAGACTGTCCTTCCCATCAGTTCGGTGTGCCCAAGCAGGATCGGGGCCGCGGACGCGGAATCAGCCAGCCGCGGTTTGATCCGGCGCAAAATGTTAGGGGATCGCTGCCGCCGCGACAACGGAGCGTTTGCGCAATTTCGCGCCGGGGAACGTTGGACAAACGTCTTAACCGGCGGCCATAATAGGAGCGTTTCCGAGATAGGCGCCCGTACCAGGCGACCTCAGGACAACGGGGGAGAACGCACGGCATGATCGAACGCAAGGAACGCAAACCCTATTGGCGGCATACCAAATGGCAGGTTCTTGCGAGCCTTATTCCGTTCCTCGCAATCGTCGTCGTTCTGCCGCTTTATGCAGCGCAGCTGAACGCGAGCCGGTTCCTCGGTTTTCCGCTGGGGTACTTTCTTGCCGCCCACGGATTTTTCGTCATCGCTCTTGTGACGGTCGCGAGCTACGTCAATCGCCAGAATGCCATCGACCATTGGCATGGCGCACATGAAGATATGTGAGGCGAACCATGGCGTTCGGCGCACGAGCAAGGATGATCAATCCGCGCCTCGGCACATACTTCAGCATCTTCGCGGCGCTTTATGCGGCGCTTTTTCTCCTCGTTCTGATTTTCGAGCAGCTGAATTTCAATGAACATCTCCTGAGGGTTGCGTTCTTTCTCGGTCCGATTTTCATCTATGCCGTGATCGGCCTCTGCGTTGGGACGAACGATATCCTCGGTTACTTCGCGGCGGGCCGCCGCGTACCGGCTGCCTACACCGGGCTTTTGCTCGGCGTTTCGGCGCTCGGCGGCACGTTCATCGTTGCAGGGACTGGAGCCTTTTTCTTCTCGGGCTTCGACGCACTCGTTCTGCTGGTGGGCACGCTGACGGGTTTCGTCATCATGGCGATCGCGCTTGCACCGTTCTATCGCAAGTTCGGTGCCTTCACCGTTCCAAGTTATCTAGGGCGACGGTTCGAGAGCCGGAGCCTCAGGGTCGTTACGGCCGCAGTCGCTGCGGTTCCCATGCTCCTCGTTCTTTCGGCGGAGCTGCGGATCGGGGGTGATGTAGCGGGGCGCCTGGTCGGAGGGAGCGCCAACGGCCTTACGCTGCTGCTTGCCGTCGCAATCGCGTTATCGACTGTCGCGGGAGGCATGCGGTCGTTCACCTGGTCGGGCGTTGCGCAGTCGATCGCCCTCTTCCTCGCTCTCATGGCGGTCGCCACGACGGTGAGTGTCATGGTCACGAGTCTTCCCATTCCACAGCTTGCCAATGGGCCGATGGTCCGCGGTCTCGTGCGGAACGAAATCAATGAAGGCCTGCAAGTCGTCAACGTTTGGCCGCTGGCCTTTCAATTGCCTCCGGAAGGTTTCGCCACGCTGACCAAGCCCTATACGCAGCCGTTCGGCTCGGTCGGCCCGATGGCGTTCATTATTGGCACGTTCGCGCTCGCGACCGGCATCAGCGTGGCTCCGTGGCTTTTGCCGCGCGTAGCAGCCACACCCGGCATCTATGAGGCGCGCAAGTCGCTCGGGTGGGCAACGGTGTTTTCCGGGCTTGCGCTTCTGACGGTTTCGTCCGTCGCAGTTTTCATGCGCGATTTCACCCTCGAAGCTGTCATGAGCGAGCGGCTCGGACCCCTGCCGCAGTGGCTGTTTCAGGCTGCAGCCCATCATATCGCGTCGTTCGATCAGTCGGCGACGCGACTTGGCTTCGAAGGACTGAAGTTCGATCGAGACGGTGTGCTCTTCGCGCTGCCGCTCGCCGTCGGTCTGCCCTCCGCCTTCGCTTATCTTCTTCTTGCGGGTGCGCTGGCGGCGGCTCTGGTGACGGCGAGCGCAACGACGGTCTCGCTGGCGTCGGTGCTCGGGGAGGACGTCGTCCAGGGCATGTCGTGGGAGCCTTCGTCGCCACAAAACCGCGTGTGGGTGGGGCGTGGCTTCGTGATTATCGCAGCGCTTTGCGGGGCGACTCTTTCTATTGTGGCGCCGACCGATCCGCTGCGCCTTGTTTTCTGGGCGCTCTCCATCACCGGATCGAGCCTTTTTCCTGTGATGGTCTTATCGATCTGGTGGAAGAGGCTGACGGCGGAAGGCGCGACTGTCGGGGTTTTGTCTGGTTTCATCGCGGCGGCGCTGGCAATCCTCATCAGCGAGATGGGGGCTATTT
>CAYYDL010000300.1:0-2130 GCA_964470545.1 uncultured Hyphomicrobium sp.
TCGCGCTCACCAAGACCATTTTCAGCGAAGACTTCCGATTCCTCAAAACCGTGGCGAAGGCGACGCCGAAGCTGACGATCCCGTCGCCGAGCCTTCTCCATCGCCGCGGCGGTCCCGAAGTGATCGATCCGGGCGTCTATCCGTCGCTCGAGCCGTTCTGGTCGGATCTCGCCGCCGCCTACGCCGACGAGATCGCGGCGCTCGGCAAGCTGGGCTGCACCTATCTCCAGATCGACGATACGAGCTTTGCCGCGCTCTGCGATCCCGCCTATCGCGAAGGCCTCGCAGGATCGGGGCTCGATGTGGACCGTCTTCATCTCACCTATATCAAGCTTTTCAACGACTGCTTACGGAAGAAGCCGCCCGAGATGGCGGTATGCGTTCACAGCTGCCGCGGCAATTACCGCTCGGCCTGGATCACGTCCGGCGGCTACGATCACGTTGCCGAAGCGCTCTTCAACGCGCTCGAGGTCGACGGCTTCTTCCTCGAATATGACGACAGCCGGTCGGGCGGCTTCGAGCCGCTGCGCTTCGTGCCGAAAGGGAAGAAGGTCGTGCTCGGCCTCGTCACGACCAAGAGGGGCGCGCTCGAGACAAAAGATGCGGTGAAGCGGCGCATCGAGGAAGCGGCGAAATATGTGCCGATCGAGCAGATCTGCCTCTCGCCCCAATGCGGCTTTGCCTCGGCGATGGAGGGTAACGCGCTGACGGCCGAAGAGCAGAGCGCAAAGCTCCGGCTCGTGGTCGAGGTCGCAAACGAGGTATGGGCTTAAGCCGAAGACAAGAACAAGCGATGTCGAAGCGAAGATCGATTGAGGCCGCTTTTGTCAGATTGCACGGCGAACAAGGTGGGTAACGCCACCTCGCCCGCGGGCATGGGCGACAGTGACCCGGTTACCGGCAAGCCGGGCACGACGCCGGCGGCAGCTGCAAAGCTTGTCCTCGCGGATCGCGATTGAAACGCTTCTTTGACCATCCCCGGAATCTCAAAGCGCAAGGTGCGATACGTCGCCATAGGCATGCCGGGCTCGGACAAGTTGATCAAAGTCTCATGTTGATATGCTTGTTGATATCCGCAGCGCGGCTGGAAGCACGAAGATAAGAAAATCGATATTCTTGGCGGAAGGCGCCTAAGCCTTTGATGCGCAAAAAGGGGTGGCAGGCCATGCCCGACGATGGTGAGCACGATGTCTACGCTATAGCCCTATGAGTCGCGGGATCGAGGGGGCGTGAGCGCCAATCCCAATTGAACCGCGACACCCTGCAGCCTCTTGTCGTTCGTCCACAGTTCTGCTCCTGCCGTTAGTTTCACCGCGGCGAGCAGATGAGCGTCGATATATCCGATCCCGCGCCCGGATAACGCATGACGCCCGATGAAATGAAGGACTTCCGCGTCCGTCGCGACACTGGCATGGGGCAGGTCCGCCAGAGCCTTCAACACGATTTCGCGCTGACGCAAGTTGCCTAAAGCGAGTTCGCCGATGACAAAGGGATGCGCCAGAACCATCCCCGCGTCGAGCAGTGCGGCGAGCGCCTTGTCACCCGCCCGCAGATGGTCGACCCAGACAGATGTATCGGCCAGGATCACGCCGCGCTTGACCGTCGCCGTGGCGGCGCCTTCAAATCAGGCTGGCTCCCGCCCAGACGTGCCAAGCGCCGCGCGCTTTCGCGTTCGATGAGGGCCTTGAGCGCCTCACGGACCAGGCTCGACTTTTCCTTCAAGCCGGTGAACGCTTCGGCCTTGGCAACGAGTTCATCGTCCAAGGCAAGAGTTGTGCGCATCTGCCGATCTTCTCCATCGTGAGGCACGAAATTATCATCAAATGATGCCACACTCAATGCCGATCCATGCAAGCCGACCGGACGGACGGAGGATAGCAGGGAGCACTGCCGGATAGGTTTGGCGGGCCACGACCGACGATGATGAGCACTACGTCTACGCCATAGCCCTATAACTATCAGGAACAGCCTAATTGTGGCTCGGCTTTGAGAGCGGCCTGTATGGCAGCCCTCGCGGCCAAGCCTAGTTTTCCTCTCGGGTGTAGGTCGCCACTGAGCCAATTGGGGATAAGTGCACCTTGCGATTTGAAGTGCTCCACATGAGCGACAGTGATCGTACCATCCGTGTAA
>CAYYDL010000301.1:0-1936 GCA_964470545.1 uncultured Hyphomicrobium sp.
CTTCTACATCGTGACGGCGCTTTATCTCGTTCTCGGGTCGTGGTTGCTGATCGGGCCGCGCCCGTGGGCAATGAAGGGCCTCGAAGTCCACGGCCGCACCTGCGTCTGGCTCCTGCGCCTCATCTGCGGAACGAAGCTCGAGGTTCGCGGCCACGAGAATCTGCCGAAGACCGGCTGCCTCGTCATCTCCAAACATCAGTCAGCGTGGGATACGTTCGGCCTGATATCGCTCTTTCGCGATCCTGCGATCGTGCTCAAGGATGAGCTGAAGTGGATCCCCTTCTACGGCTGGTTCTGCATGAAGTTCGAGCACATCCTCGTCAAACGCGAAAAGGCCTCCGCCGCGCTCAAGTCCATGATCCGCGACGCGCGGCAGAGGATCAGCATCGGACGCGAAGTCATCATCTTTCCGGAAGGCACGCGGACCATTCCTGGTGCGCCTCCTGATTACAAACCCGGCTACGTCGCGCTCTATGAAGCGCTCGGCGTCGTCACCGTACCGCTTGCTTTGAACTCCGGCCTGTTCTGGCCGCGCCGCAGCCCTTGGCGGTATCCTGGAACGATCGTCGTCGAGTTTCTTTCGCCGTTGCCACCGGGACTGCCGCGCGCCCAATTCCGGTCTCAGATCGAGACGGCAATCGAAGCCGCAAGCACGCGGTTGATCGAGGAAGCTGCCCGAAGTCCTTCACCGCCGCCGTTGGCGCAAATGAACGCCGGCGCCGGCGTGAGCTGAGTTTTCCACATCCTTTCGGCCCCCCGTGGTGTGCCGATGCCGCAATGCGGCGGAAATCGACACGGAAGGGGCGCTTTGTTGTGCCCGGCGGTCGTAGCTGTGTGCCACGATCATACGTCTGATCGTTTCAGCAGTCAGGGAGCCACCCAATGCGTATGTCCGCCCGTTTGATGTGGGCTATTCTTTCCGTCGGAGGCGTTGCCGTCGCCGCCGTTCCAGCCGAAGCCAAGCAATGCTTCAAAAAAGCCGCCGAGGGCGTTGCGCTCACCGAGAAGCTGGCGCATTTCCAGGTCGACGCGGCCCTTTTGCAATCGACCGACTGGAGCATCTATTTCACCTGGGTCTCAGGCAACGGCACGCCGGGTTATTCGTTCGGTCCGCGGCACTATAAGTGCAACGCCGCAGCGATTGGCTGGTCGTGCTACGGCGAAGCGACGCTCTGCAAGCTCTAATCGTGCTACCCACCGCTATTCTGAACAGCCGTTCGCTCGCGCCGGGTTCACAGTCGGCCGCCGGGCGGACGGCAAATTTGTCTATCGGAGAGATGCGATTTCGAGTCTCCGTGCTATGCTTTAGGAAAACACGGAGACATTCCATGTTCATCATCGAGTATGTCGCGTCGCCGGCCGGCCGAGATCGACCCAGGGTCTTTGATGAACTGGCCCTCGGCTCGACGATCGAAGAAGCCAAGGATCAGGCGGACGTCCACCTTCCTGCGATGAAAGCCAAATACGGCGCGCAAGGCTATCGCATCATCGACAAGAACAAGCAGCGCGTGGCTGTCGGGCCCGAAGGCTTCAGCGACGGCTGAGTGCTTGCCACTTCTTACCAAGACAGCTGTGGGCAGCACGTGTTTTCGGACGGCTGCCGAATGGGCGGTTGCGGCTGTTTGGGTTCAAACAGAGACACGACTCACCCCCCTAAATCAGTTGACAGAATACGGCTGAGAACATACAGTGAACAATAGATTGAAAAAAGCCTCCCGTTTCTTATATCTCGACGACCCCAATGAGCGCGATTTTGTCAGATCTGCCCGCGATTTCCGACGCCATCTGGCGTAGCAAATATCGCTTTGGCGGGTCGTCGGCGGCGGAGGCTGACAAGACAATCGAAGACACCTTCCGGCGCGTGGCTTCGGCGGCCGCCTCGGTAGAGGACGGCGGCGAACTGGCCCAAGCAGAATGGGCCGCCGCCTTCTACGAT
>CAYYDL010000302.1:0-3215 GCA_964470545.1 uncultured Hyphomicrobium sp.
TTCGGACGAAAAAAGCCTCGCGAAATGGGACATGAGGATCGCCGGCCCACAACGCAAACGCTTCGTCTGTCCAGAATTCAGAATGAGCCGTGGCGAAGACTTCAAAAATGATAAAAAAAATCAGCGACCCGATGAATATAATTCCCGCAATTGCCGTTGAATTCCGGCCGATTTGGGATTTGATCTCCGATAGCCAGCCATCGCCGCGAAAGTCGGGTACTCCCGACTTCTTTTCGCTGATGAACATCACTTACGCCAGGTGAAGATTGAGCTGACGGCGTAATTCCAAACGGCGCCCAACAGAATTCCGGCAATGCCGGCGAGCCACCATGAGTAGTGCCGATCGAACATGAATGCTGCTATCCCGACATTGGAAATCGCACCAATCGAACAAACGGCATAGAAGCTCAGAAGTCCTCCCAGGATTTGCCGTCCGCCTCTCAGTCGCTTGTCGCGATAAGTCAGCATGTTGTTGGCGAAGAAGTTAATCGTCATCGCCATCACGGTGGCTATTGCCTGACTTTGCATAAAAGGGACGGCGAACATTTGATTGAGCGTTGCCAAAGTCAGCATGTGAACAACCACGCCGAGGCCGCCGACGGCAGTGAACATGACAAAACGAACCGGAACTGCGCGTCCGATCGTCTTGTCGAGGAGCAGCATCAGGTATTCCCAGGCAACTGCAGAATCGAGTTTACTCTCGCCGTGCAGCCGATTGCGGAAGACGTAGGGAACTTCGGATACTGAGAGAGGCGGCCGCGCAGATGCCAGGATATCAAGCAGGATCTTGTAGCCCATGGCGGAGAGCCGGCGGACCGAGCGATCGAATGCGTCGCGACGCATCATGAAGAATCCGCTCATAGGGTCGCTCAACTCTGTTTTCAGCACCCGTTGAGCGATCTTTGTAGCGAGTCGACTTATTGCTCGCCGACCCTCGTCCCATTCCTCCACGCCGCCATCCTGTAAGTAGCGCGATCCGACGACGACGTCGCAATTGGTGGTCCGCAATCGTTCCAACATATCGCGCAGGAGCTTCTCGTCATGCTGCAAATCCGCATCCATGACCGCAACGTACTGCGATCCGGTCGATAGAATTCCTTCAACAACCGCCGACGAGAGGCCTCTGCGATTAATGCGATGGAGAAAACGAACCCTCGCGTCGGTTTGCGAAAGCTCCCGCAGTGCTTTCACCGTTCCGTCGGTCGAATCATCGTCCACGAAGACGACTTCCCAGCTCAGTCCGGAGAGAACTGCATCCAATCGACGAACGAGTTCCGCAATATTGTCCTGCTCGTTAAACGTCGGAACTATGATCGACAGAAGCGCAGGTTTCGCGACTGGTCGCGCGACGGGACTCAGCATTTCTGGCGCTAAGAAATTCATTGTCTCCTGCCGATCTCTCTGGCGATAAACCTGCGATGCTCCGACAGAACCGACTGCTCCGTGCAGTCGGCGCAATAGTTTGGGAAACGAGACCGCTCTGACAGCTTACCGATCTTCATCGTATGCCATTCAGCAGATCCCTTTGCAGGATACGGGCCGAAATGTGTGACATTCATCGCGAACCGCGGCGTAATAGGAAGATCGAGGGGGATAGCCAAAGAGGGAAATAAACATTCGCGCCGCGATACCGTCTTCGGGCCAATCGTTTGAACGCAAAACCGCAGAGACATAAATGAAGTATCGGTTCCCTCCTCGCAGGCGGAGTCCTTGCTCACCTCATCTGATGAGCTGCCTTCCTGTACGTAAACGGTTCCGGCTGAGAACCTCCGGGCCTCCAAAATAACAACTGGGCACCAAGGGCGCCCAGCGCATTCGATATCATCAAGGCTGCAATGACGGCGCTATATGATCGTCCTGGAGCGAGGCCTTGGTCGGCATGGGCGCGACGTTGCGCAATGGTGTGGTGTTCTCGGTGGGAGTTGCCTGCTTCGCAGCAGGAGCGTGCCTGAAAAATGCGTCCATATCATCGGAACTGCTGCCGACCGTCGTGGCGGGAAGCGTCATCTCGACCTTGATCGTATCGCCCGGCTGCAAAACGGTCTTCTCAGTCGCTTCGATGTCGACGGTGTCCTCGCCGACCTGGCGGGCAATCGTATAATGAACCGTCGGCTCATCCTGGTCGGCTGTGCCTTTGCCTTCGGTGGCTGATGTCAGCCGCAACGGCGAGGCAACCACCTGTGACTTCGTTTCGGCCAAGAGGCGCTCATCAACTTCCGTTTCCTGATCGATCTGCTGCAGGCGCGCTTCCGTCGTTTGCAGTTCGACGGTCAAATCATTTTCACGCTTGTTCTCGTATTCGATTTTCGAAAGCTTTGTCCGGCTGACTTCCTGCTGAGCGCGCGTGCGATCGCTCTCAATCGAAAGCTTTTGCCCCTCGAGCTCCGCGAGGTTGCGCTTCAGGCCGAGAAGCCGCGGCTGTGTGGCAAGGCCCTTGTCCGTCAGGGTTTGAATTCCACTCAGCTCGGAGTTGAGCAAATCAATCTGGGTTTGAGCCGTCGCGATGCGCTTGGTAAGCCCGTCCACCTCCGACTGCAGGGAGTCTTGCAGTTGATTGAGCGCAACGAGCTGCGTGTCGTTCGCATTCTTCCGCAATTCGAAAACGCGCTGTTCCTTGGACATCACGGAGGCGGTGAACTCGATTGCCTGCGGTTCACTGACCGACTGGAGTTCTGCCGGAAATGCAATGCGGTCAGCCGAGGCCAACTCGGCGTCAAGCCGCGCCTTATGAGCGAGGAGCCTCTGACGCTCACGCACAAGACCTTGATAGTTCCCGACCGTCGTGACCCATTCACGTTCCAATCTCAGGCCGCTGACGCCGGAATTTCTGAAGAGGCCGCCGGCGAGGCTTATACCCTGCAAAACGCTCATTCCCGCGGTATAGTTGTACTCGCCAGACTTCTCGACGGCGCCAGTCACGTAGATGGGGCGAAAATCCGTAACCTCGATCGTGGTATCAGGCAGTGTGGCGAGGTTGAGCCGCTTGGCAAGCTGTCTTGACACGATCAGTGCGAGTTCCGACGTGGTGTATCCGACGGCCGGGACGGATCCGACGAGTGGCAGAGAGATCCTGCCTGCAGGATCAATCGAATAAATCTGGTTGAGTGCGGTCCAGGTGTAGACCTCGTCCTGCGACGGGCGCCATTCGAAGACCTGGACCCTTATCTTGTCGCGGACGTTCAGCCGGTACTCGGGAAGCGTGGCCGACGCCGCCG
>CAYYDL010000303.1:0-6861 GCA_964470545.1 uncultured Hyphomicrobium sp.
CTACAGGGCCGACCGTTCGTCGGTCCGGCTGGATTGCTTCTCGATCGGGCCATGACCGCCGCCGGCATCGACCGGTCGCAGTCTTACGTCACGAATGCGGTCAAGCATTTCAAATTCCAGCAGAGAGGCAAGCGCCGCATCCATGAAAAGCCGACGATGGGCGAGGTGAAGCACTATCGCTGGTGGCTATTCAAGGAGCTTCAGTTCGTCCACCCCAAGCTTGTCGTGGCGCTCGGAGGAACCGCAGCCTACGCGCTTGCCGGAAAGGCAATGACCATTGGAAAATCACGCGGGCCAGCCGAATTTGGGGAATTCCACGGCTTCATCACCGTGCACCCTTCCGCAATGCTGCGCATGCGCGATCACGATGAGCGAGACGCCGCCTTCCGCGATTTCGTGCATGACCTCAAAGACGCGCGGAGACTTGCGGCCCAAGCCCACTGATTGCGGGCAGGCCGCGAACTCCCGTGCTTGAGCCGATCGAAGCCGTCAAAATCTTTGCTCGCGCGGAGGAACCAATTGCCTCCAATGCGCGTCATTAAGCAACGCACGCGTGGAACGCCGCACGGCGTTCACGCCGCGGGCGCTCGTGGAGAGTGGGTCATGGCTGCAGAGGGAGATCAGCTTCGCCCTGATGGGCACCGGTCCCGTGGCGCATCTTTTTTTAAGCGAGTCCTCGGCCGGGTCCGCGCTTCTCTGAAGAGCCGCCACCTATCGCGGCTCCCGTCGCGAAAAAATTCCCATACAGCAAGCGACACGGGTCGAGACATGGCAAGAACCAGTGAATATCTTCAGATTTGCGAAGAAAACGCCATCGATGCCTACACGCTCGAAGATGCGTTGTATTGGCATAACGAGATCATCACCGAGCTGTCGATCGAGCTTAATCTGGTCCAGACCGCGGAGTGGCCGCCGCCGGTGAAAGCAAGCATGTCCGCTGAGTTGGAAGACCGGATCACCCAACATTCCGCCGCGGTCATGCGCTTGGCTGCTCTTCTCGAGAAGAACGAGCCGTTCATCTGGCAGCCGTAGCCCTCGTCGGACTATCGGGTATGCCTACTCGTTGCGCTCTTTCTTTGCGGCTTTGGCCGTCCTCTTCTTCAGATTTTCGAGCTTTCGCTGACGCGCGATAATCCGACGGCGGCGATTGTCTGACATTGTGGGCATTCACATCTCCGATTCAGTACGCCAATCCCACCCACGCTCGTGGGGTTGCGATGCTGCAGGCCCTCCCTACCAGACCCCTTCGTCTACGTCACCGCCCTCGTCCACGAAGTTCTGCGGTATAGGGCCCGCAGCATATGAAATTCCGGAACAAAAACGATTTCAGGCAAATAATTCGAAAGATTTTGCCGACATTCTGGCAAATTGCATCCGTGATCAACCCGAGAGGGAAAACCATGCACCGTCATCGTCATGAGACTTGGCCACCACACGATGACTGGATCGAACAGTTCAAGCAGCGCGCGACGCCGCGGCTTAGGAATCTGTTTACGTCCAATCACGACTTTACTGCCTTGCCTGAGACCATTGCCGAACCTTTGAGGCGGCTCGCGGCGGTAGAACAGCAGAGGGGATAATCCCAAAGAAAACACCCTGGCCGGGGGGAAGCCAGGGTGTCGCGATTGACCGTGGCTGAGGGAATACACCCGGGGGAAGGTGTGGCCACGGTATTGAAGCATACGTTTCCATCATCACGATTGTTCCTGCGACATTCCGTACCGCCGTCTGACGTAAAGCGGGTGAGGTACGTCGGTGGTAATGCTGGCCGCTGTTCGATGAAACCCTGCCGGAATTAACGGGTTTTAGGGACAGTAAGCGGCCGGGGATCAGTTAGGTGCTCCAACACATCGCAACCGAAATTCGGACCACGCTTGGTCTTGCACCAGGCTGGGTGCTCCCCGGCATGCTGGCCATCGTCGCGATCGCCGTCGCGTTGATGCTCCATAGCATCTTCGTAGCCTTGATGCGACGCTGGATCGGCGTCAAACACCCGTACCTTCGTTCCGTCTTCACGAACACAAAGGGTGCCACGAGACTTGCTCTGATCATCTGTATTGTCTCGGTTACGGTGCCGGCGGTGCCTCTCAGCCCCGAAATGCAATCATTCTTTGGTCGAGCGCTCGGGTTCGGACTTATCATTCTCATCGGCTGGGTCGGCTTGATCGCGACCAACATAGGAGCCGATTTTTATCTGCGTCGCTTCGACGTTCGGGCAGAGGATAATCTCCTCGCGCGCAAACACTACACACAGGTCCGGATTCTCCAGCGCGCTGTCGATACGCTCATCGTCATCGTCACCATTGGCGCCGCGCTGATGACCTTCGAGGAAGTTCGCCAGTTCGGCATCAGCCTCTTCGCTTCGGCGGGCGTCGCGGGCCTTGTCGTTGCGCTCGCAGCGCGACCGGTTTTTGCAAACCTCATCGCCGGCGTTCAAATCGCGATGACACAGCCGATCCGCGTCTACGATGCAGTCGTCGTCGAGGGAGAATGGGGGTGGATCGAGGAGATCACTTCAGCTTACGTCGTGATCAAGCTCTGGGATTGGCGCCGTCTTGTCGTGCCCCTCTCCTATTTCATTGAAAAGCCATTTCAGAACTGGACCCGGGAAAATGCATCGATCATCGGCACCGTTCTGATCCACGCCGATTACACCGTCCCCGTCGAGCGAGTGCGCCGCAAGTTGAGCGAGATCGCCAAGTCTTCTCCACTCTGGGATGGACAAGTCGTCAATCTCCAGGTGACTGATGCGACGGAAGAGACGGTCGAACTCCGCGCGCTCGTGAGTGCCCGCACGTCTCCGGCAGCGTGGGATCTCCGATGCGAAGTTCGGGAAAAGCTCATCTCCTTCCTCCAGGAGGAGATCCCTGAAGCGCTTCCACGCGTGCGAGCGACGCTCACCGAACGTACCGCCCTGAACCGGAGATTTTCGGAGGCAAGCCAAGTACGCTCGGGTTGAGATCGCACTCCTTTCGTACTTGGAAACCGCCCGGACACACCCTTCCGGACACACCCTTAGAGGGTTGCGGACTCCGTGATGGTTGCCGCCTTCTGGAAAAGCGGGAGCCGAAGAAGCCGACTCCCCTCGACCCCGGCCATTTTTTTCAGCTGAAGACGTTTTTCGTCCGAGAATGTCGGCCCGAAATCTGGATTGCACATCATGATCGCGGAACCGTTATCGATAATGTCGGCGAGTTTGATCAGCTTGGCGTTCCAGGGCGCGCGGGATAAGCGCCAGGCGGTCTGCAGCGCGCGAGACTTGCGGCTTCCCTTCTCCATGTCGGTCAGCCAATAGACGAGCTCCGCCACGGGTGCGCCGAACTTTTCGATCAGTTCCTCGACCGTGGTTTCCGACTTCTCAATCGTGTCGTGGAGGAATGCGGCAGCAATGACGTCTTCGCTTTTGTGACCGTGCTCGATGAGGATCGCCACTACACCTTCGAGATGAGCAAAATACGGCCGGCCGTCGTGTTTGCGCACCTGCCCTTCGTGCTTCGCGAAGGCGAAGTCCCTGACGTCTTGTATCGCCGTGGTTACGGACATCACGAGCCGCACTCCTGACCCTACGCACGAGACTCATCGCCAACAAAATCACGCCAATGAGACGCGTGCCGGCGAAAAACAGTTTCAGCATGCGACGATGCTGTCTGTCCCGAGCCAGATCGTCCCACGACGGAGCAATCGGGGCGGATTATGCATTAGCAGAAGATTAGCTTTCACGCAGCGCTTTGCTGCGGACCTATCCCGCAAAAAGACGCGTGTTCACGAGAGCGGGCGGCGGCGACTTGAGGTAACGCTCAATCATCGGAATATGTGGCTCGATGGCCGCCCGCCCGCTGGCGATCATCTCGTCGGCGCGATGAAAATCCAGAACGCCAATATCAGCAAGATCGGGTGCCACCAATAGATCCGGTGGATCGCCCATCAGGCGCGCCCGCGAAATGCGATCATGAAAAATGCTGAACGAATTCAGAATGACGGAGGTGATGCCCGGCGCGCCCTGGCTGCGCCCGAAAATCTGCCGATGCAGAAGCTGAAACGCGCCTCGACCATTCCACCGCGTGATTGGAGCTTCATCCACGATCATTTCGGTGACTTCGTCCTCCTCGTCGTCGCCAATCGAAATACCGCCGCGGCCGAACTCCGTCGTCAAGTTGACGCCGACGACGATGCGTGCCCCGAGAGCTCGGCAGACAGAAACAGGAATCGGATTGACGAGGCAGCCGTCCACCAGCCATCGCCCATTCAAATTGACCGGCTTCACGATTCCGGGAATGGCCGACGACGCTCGGACGGCTTCCGTTATGCACCCACGCCGGAGCCATACTTCCTGGCCGGAGGAGAGATCGGTCGCGATTGCTGCAAAGCGAACCGGAAGATCTTCAATCTTGAGGTCGCGCAAATGGTCATCGAAGCGATCGAAGAGACGTTGGCCTGCGATCAGTCCCGAGCCTGAAACGCTCAGGTCCAGAAAGCTGAACACTCTGCGCCGTGTCAGCCCTCGCGCGAAATCCTCAAGCACATCGAGGCGGCCCGACACATAATGCCCGCCGACGATCGCACCGATGGACGTTCCGACGACAATTTCCGGCTCCAATCCAGCTTCGGCCAGTCCTCGCAAAATTCCGATATGGGCCCAGCCCCGCGCCGCTCCGCCACCCAAAGCCAATGCGAATTTTTGTTTCGACATGGAATTACCTCTCGCCGTGACCCTTAAACGGCTGCTGTCACAACGCACCTATGAGGTATTTTGTTCAATGGAAGGAGGCTCTGCAATTATACTTGCAGATTATACCAAACGCCCTGTTTCCAGTGCAGGTGAGATTGGCGTCAGTGAGGGCACCAAATTAACGTCACGCCGCGTGTTTGCGGTTGCGAAAATCGGAAGCGTAGACCTCATCCAGCACCAAATGAAGTTGGTGTCTCGCTTCCTTCAGATGCCGCGAGCACTCCTCGGACCGGGGACCTCCGAATTGGGTTGGTGCCGCTCTGACGTCCTTCTCGAGCTCGTATACCGCTTTCAGAACATCGTAGACGTGATTCACGGCCTTCTTGCGCATCGCCAAAACTCCCTCGTTCGAGTCCGAATGTTAACGGGCCTCGACCGGGGGGTTCCGGGGCTCAATCGCGGCCGTCGGCGCCTCTGATCTCATGCAGAAATTCACGCAAAAAAATGCATTCGTCCTTGATGGTTTTGAGCGCCAGCTTCGCTTCGAAGGATTTTCCCTCCGCTCTCGCTGAATCGAGCCGGCACGCCTCCGTGCGGATAAGATTCAAGCCCCTGACGATACGATCTGCCGCTCCTGCCACTTCCATGACACACCCCGATTGTGCGTTCCGGCTCCAGCGCTTTCCTCGGAGCCAATTGCGGCAGCGGATTGGCAGCCGATCGTAACGTTACGTTTCACGATATTAATCGTGAAGCTACAGCTACGTTACGCCTGGAATTTCGAAACGCCGGTGTTGAAAGAAATTGAGCTTCGCATCCAAAAGAACGCAGGAACAGCCAATCAGACGTGTACGTTTAGAAAATATTCGGAAAGTCGAATTTGAAAGAGGAAATGGTGGCTGAATTGGTGCGCGATATCGACGACTGGATGTTTCATTTCGAAAGACGCGTGGCGCCCGGACTTAAGAAGATCTTCAGCGAAGATCTGGGCGAATTCCCTGTGCGCTTGCGCTTGCTGCTCGAGAAACTGCGCGCTACCGAAGCTTCTCGCGATCCCAAAGGCAAGCGTCGCGATGCACGCGAAGAGTAGGATGTCTTCTCCGTGCGCAGCGTCACACTCCGAGTTCCGCGTCGCGTTCGGTCCAATAAAGATCGGCTAGCCGATCCAAAAGTTTGTCTGGAAGGGGATTCTGGGCGACGTCCGAGTGAAGATATTCGCTAGCTCGGACGAACATGGGCTGTGCAGAATGTCCAGTCCTGCGCGTCAACCTTTCTGGGTCTTTCTCCGACGACGAAATTCCAACCGTAAATGGCCCTTGCCACGCGCGGGCCATCGCCATCATCCAAATCCAGACTGCAAGTGCGGGATGCATTCAACGGTCTCCTTTCCTTACAAGGCTCGACAGTTAGAACGCGTCCCGCTGATCTGGAGTTTCGCTCGCCCGCAGCATGCGACCTTCACGACATGCGACGTCGTGCAAATTCTTTCTGGAGTTTTTCCATTTCCTCTTCGGTGCAATGCTCAAGATCGATGAGCCTGTTCCGCGCCGTCTCCGTGCTGCGGATCAGCTCGTCGAGTTTCAGTTGGATCGCCCGGCCGTCCTTGTTCTGACTGTGCTGAATGAGAAAGACGGCAAGAAAGGTTACCAACGTCGTGCCCGTATTCACGACGAGCTGCCAAGTATCCGAATAATGGAAAAATGGCCCGCTGAGCGCCCAAATGACGACCGATAGAGTTGCGACGACAAACGCCGATGCGGACCCGATCACCAATGCCGACCGTCCAGCAAATTCCGAGAACCAGCACAGCATTTTATGTCGCCAAGAGCGGGTTTCGCTCTGGTGGTAGGATTCGGCGGTGTGGTGTTGGGTCTGGCCTGCCATTTCGATGTCCGGACATTTCGCGGCCGAGAACGCTGGCAATGCTCAGCGTTCGAGCTCCCTTACGGCCACGATTTCAACGACATCCGAAAAACGCCCAGCTTGGCGCTGTTGTTCCGAAAGACGCACAGTACAAATTGTCAAGGCGCGCAACTATCAAGTTCCTGTTGCGTCCCGAACGCATTTTTTCGTGAAGCTCGTTTGAGCGGCGCCGTGAAGCTTCTTCGCCTTGGCATCGGCGTCGCATTTTGTTTTTGCGTCTCTTTCGCATTTGGTCATGAAGCTTTTGAGCGCAGCGCCTGCAAGCTTTT
>CAYYDL010000304.1:0-9367 GCA_964470545.1 uncultured Hyphomicrobium sp.
ACCGATTTACAGACCGGCCGACAATCGCATCGATTTCGCCAGCTTTTTGACGGCAAACATTTCCGAGGTTCAAATCGCGAAGGGCTACACGTCCGTTCTCAACGGACCCGGTGGCATGGGCGGCTGGATCAATATGGTCACGAAAAAACCGACCCAACCGTTCGAAGGCGAAGTCGAAGGCGGTTTGATGTTCGGAGGCGACGGCCAATACGAAGGCTATAGGACCTACGCTTCGTTTGGGACACGCCAACGTGGCTACTATGCGCAGGTCAGTGGCTCCGTCTTGGATCTGGATGGCTGGTACCTTTCGGATGATTTCAAGCCGACACCAGTCGAAAACGGCGGCGAGCGCGATCATTCTTATAAAAGCAATTGGGAAGCCAACGCCAAGATCGGCATAACGCCGAACGCGACGGACGATTATTCGATCAACTATATTCGGATGAATAACGCAAAGGGTGCCCCGTACCACATCACCGATCCCGAATCGACGCAGAGGTATTGGGATTGGCCGGATACCACGCAGCAGAACCTCTATTGGCTATCGCACACCCAACTCTCGCCTGCATCGTTTGTCGAAACCAAAGTCTACTACACGACCTTCAGTGATAACCTGATGAGTTACGACGATCCGGCTCAAACCACGCAGCGCACGCCGAAAGCCTTCGACAGCATTTATGATGACTGGGCGGCGGGCGGCAGCCTCTTGTATGGCGTCGATCTCACGCCCTGGGACACGTTGAAATCGACGTTTCTCTATCGGCGCGACAACCACACCGAGTCGCAGGGCTACAACATAAAGGGAGTGTCTTGCGGTAAAATCACTCCCTGTTTCTGGGAACCTGATCAAACCGATCTGGAAGACACGTATTCCGTCGCCTTCGAGAACACGATCCATGCCACCAGTCGGTTCGATATCGTGAGCGGTATCAGTTACGATTGGCGCAAGCTCTACAAGGCTCAGGAATTTACGACGGACGCGGGTCTTTTTGAATACAATAAGAAGGACACCGACGCCCTCAATTGGCAGACGGCCCTGGTCTATCGATATAATGACACCGGCAACGTGCATTTCAGCGTATCCGATCGCACACGGTTTCCGACGATTTTTGAACGCTTCAGCTCGCGGTTCGGCGGCGCGACGTCGAACCCAGGTCTCCTGCCCGAGCGCGCAGTCAATTACGAAGTTGGCTGGGCTAACAAGTTCGCGCCGGGTAGCCAGATGTCGGCAGCCGTCTTCTATTCAGACGTGACCAACATCATTCAGTCGGTTCCGTTCATCTATGATGGGACGGCATATACCCAGAGTCAGAACGTCGGAGATGGCAACTATTATGGCATCGAATATTCTGTCGATTACGCCGTAAATGACTCGCTACTGGTCGGCGGCAATGTGACCTGGATACGTCGCGACGTGAACAATCCGACCAATGCGTCTTTCGAACTCACGGGCTTGCCCGAAGTCAAAGGCATCGCCTATGCCACCTACAAGATCACTGATGCCTGGAGCATTACGCCGAATGTCGAATTTGCGTCGGATCGCTGGACGGTCAACACGGCGGGCACTGTGTATTACGAAACCGGAGCATTCGCGCTCGCGAACTTCCAAACTGAATACGACCTCAACGATAAGACAAGCCTCATCTTCAATGCCAGGAATCTCACGGATGAAAACTATATTCTGACGGACGGATATCCCGAGCAGGGCCGCAACTTCTACGCCGGTATGCGGACCAGATTCTAAATAAGATGCCAGCACTTCGCCGGCGCTTCGATTGCGCCGGCATCCTAACAAGGACGAAAGATGTTCCGCTATTCTCGATTGATGAACTGTCTTCTCCCGATCGCTGCCTTGACGGCCGCGGCGCTTCCCGGAGCCGCCCGCGCCGAGACGTGCACCGGCTTCCAGTGGTCTGTAGCCGCCGAACTGAGCTGGATCGCAGCACCCGACGCTGAAGCGGTGCAGACAGGCGGCAAAATTGCATCGATTCCTGATAAGGCAGTCGAGCTGACGCTCGAGCCCTCGCCATCAGCAAAGCTTCCGATGACGCCAGGCATAAAAAAGCAAGCCATACCGAAGGACAGCTTTTCAGGATGGTTCACGATCGTCGACGTAGCGCCCGGCCGCTATCAAATCACGATACCCAATCACTCCTGGATTGATGTCGTCCAAAACAACGAACTGGTATCGTCGACCGCATTTTCCGGCGACAAAACGTGCAAAGGCTTGCGCAAGAGCGTGCAGTACGAACTTGGCGCCGGTCCCGCGATCGTTCAGATTAGCGGCGCGCCGAATAAGTCGATGAAGTTGACCATCCATGCCGCGGAAAAGAAATGATGTGAAGGCAGTCTCGCCATGACCAGGGTCCGAAGCGGCCGAATGCGCTTCTTCATTTGCATCCTGGCGCTCGCATCTGTCATGAGTGCGCTCGCGCTCCGATCCGCCAAGGCTGAAACTTTGCGCACGCCGGCAGAGCTTGGCCGAGCCCTCTTCGGGGATCGGAACCTTTCGTTCAGCTGTAAGCAGAACTGCATCAGCTGCCATTCACCAGAGTTAGCGTTCACGGATCCAAGGGCGCTAGGGGATGTTCAAGGCGCGGTTTCTCGAGGAGGAGATGGTCACTCGCTCGGCGACAGAAATTCGCCGACGCTCAGCTACGCTATGATGACACCGCCGTTTCATATTTCGGCAGAGCACGAAGCTGTTGGTGGAATGTTCTGGGATGGTCGAGCACGAACCATCGCAGACCAGGTGCGCGATCCGATTCTCAATCCAATAGAGATGGGTATGACCGACGAAGCGAGCGTCGTTGCGCGACTTCGCGAAAATGCGAATTACCAAGCTGCGTTTCCCGCGATTTTCGGACGTGGCGTCTTCGACGATACTCCCAAAGCATTTGCAGCACTTCAAACCGCCTTGGCCGCCTATTTAAAAACGGCTGATTTCGCGCCTTTCGATTCCAGGTATGATCGTTCGGTGCGGGGCGAAGTGGCGCTCTCCGAAAGCGAAGCCAAGGGACGAGACCTGTTTTTCGCCGCCGAAGGTGCAGGGTGCTCCCGCTGTCATTCGAGCGTGGGCATCGCAGGTTCGGGCAATGACGCATTCACGAACTTCCGGTACTTTAATCTGGGGGTTCCGAAAAATACCGATGTACGACGGCTGAATGGCAGCGATGTTCAGCGCGTTGACGATGGACTTGGGCAAAATCCAGTGGCGAACGACGCTGCATTCGATGGCGCGTTCAAAGTTCCGACGCTGCGCAATGTCGCCGTCACTGGTCCTTACATGCATAACGGCGTCTTTCAAGAGTTGCGGACTGCCATTCTGTTCCATTTAAGATTTTCAGATATCAGGGGCGCGAAGATCAATCCGGAAACCGGTGCCAACTGGCGCTCTCCGGAAGTAGACGTTAATGTTGCGCGTGCTGATCTCAAATCTCCGCCGCTCTCCGATGCGGATATCGATGCGCTTATCGCTTTCCTGAACACGTTGACAGATAAGCGCTACGAACCTCTCCTTGCGAATTGAAAGTACGCCCCTGCACGACGGTGTGAGAATGCAGATCGCGTTGCACGCTGACATGACATGGCATGCGAGTGCTCCGGCTCATTCCAGGTGTTCTGTCCCGGCTGACGTGGACAACGGCATCGAGAACATGCGAACGTCGGGCCAGCGCGCGTCGACAATTGGATCGGCACCGTTTGCACAGGCTCCTACGTCTCGATGATCACGCCGCAATCCGAGGAAATGGACATTGTCGCATTGCTCAGTACGCCCGCGACCTACGCATTCGATGGTCCTGTCGACATTGTCGAGACACATTGCGCGCGGGTTTTTCTGATTGACCACGAAGCGTTCAAGGTCAAGAAGCGGGTGAAATTCCCCTTTGTCGACTTCACGACATTGGAGAGACGCTTTGCGGCTTGTCAGCGCGAAATCGAGATCAACCAGCCTCACGCTCCGGGCTTATACCTCGGCCTTCGGCCGATTTCGCGAAGTACTGACGGTCGCCTGAACCTGGAGAATATCGGGGAGACGGTTGAATGGGCTGTTCATATGCGCCGGTTCGACCAGTCCGCGGTGCTTGCATCTGTTGCGGATAGAGGGCCGCTGCCGTTCGCCTTGCCGCGAAAACTCGCATCGATGGTGGCCAGCTATCATCGCTCATCGCCAGTATCACTATTGGGCAGCGGCTCCAAACGCATGCACCAACTTGTTGAACAGCTCACGACGGAGCTCTCTGCGAGCGGGAGCCTGCTGAGCGAAGCTGATGTTGCCACGTTCGGTTCCCTCGCCCGTGATCATCTCTTGCGACGCGGGGAACTGCTTGATGCGCGCGCGGCGTCCGGAGCCGTGCGACGATGCCATGGCGATCTCCATCTCGGAAACATCGTGCTGATCGACTCGAAACCGGTACCCTTTGATGCCCTCGAATTTGACGAGGAGCTTGCGACGACGGATGTCCTTTACGATCTCGCGTTTCTGCTGATGGATCTCGATCATCGCGGGCTGCGCAGCGAAGCCAATGTCGTGCTGAACACGTACGTCGCAGAGGCTCCCCTCGGGTCAGAAATCGAGGGCCTTGCCTGCCTTCCGCTATTCCTCGCCTGCCGCGCCGCTGTCAGGGCTGTCGTTTTTCTTGAACGCGCGCGGCAACCGCAGGAGCCGGTCGTTCGGAGCGACATTCTTGGAAAGGCTCGTTCCTACCTTGAACTCTCGATTTGCTATCTGCAGCCTCTTCCAGCGCTGAACGTCGCAATTGGCGGATTATCCGGATCCGGGAAATCGACCGTTGCTCGCGCACTTGCACCGTCGATCGGTCTTGCTCCTGGTGCACTCCATTTGCGGAGCGACGTTGAGCG
Source organism: uncultured Hyphomicrobium sp. (assembly GCA_964470545.1). Taxonomy (GTDB): domain Bacteria; phylum Pseudomonadota; class Alphaproteobacteria; order Rhizobiales; family Hyphomicrobiaceae; genus Hyphomicrobium_B. The sequence goes on from CAYYDL010000304.1 coordinate 4,864, forward strand.
CAAGCGGCTAGGGGGATTTGCAGAAGAGCAGCGTCTGTCGTCTGACTACTATACAGCAGAGATGTCGCAGATCGTCTACGACAAGCTGATCGAAAAGTCTGTCGCGATCCTCGCAACCGGCCACTCGGTGGTTGCCGACGCCGTCTATGCACGCCCGGACGAAAGGACGGCGATCGCGGATGCCACAAAGAACGCCGGAGGATGTTTCATAGGATTCTGGCTCGACGCGCCCGCCGAGCAACTCATTGCCCGCGTCGATGCAAGAAATGGAGATGCATCCGACGCAACGGCCAATGTCGTCCGCTTCCAACTTGAGTTCAATGTTGGGGCGATCAGATGGCATCGCCTCGACGCCTCGCAAAGACCCGAGCGCGTGATCGAAGCGGCGCTCTCGATCCTCGAAAATTTTATGGCGCGTTTCGAGCAACGCTCCTGACAAGAACCGAGGTGGCTGGATTGTATCCACCTCTGGTCTCCGCGCATCGACGTGTCCCGTGTTAGCTCGTTCGAGCCATTGCTCTGGTTAGCGCTGTCTCCACGCGTTCTGAAAGCCGCTCGGAGGCAGGACCTTTCGGAGCGAACAGGAAGTTGTTTACGAAATCCATGTCCCGTCGCGGCCGCGACCAGTCGAGAGCTTTGCGATCCTGCAGGCGCTCGTCGAAGGCGCCGATCGGGTGAAGCGCGCCCTTATGGAGAAAGTAGCCCGTGTAGCCGCGCTTGTTGAAAAATTCTTGGATCGTCCGGATTCGGTCGGGCGCAAGCAGCGTTTCGATCTCGATCATGAAAATCGGCGCGTTGGCTGCAATAAACTTCTCGGCCCCTAGCAACACGTCGTACTCGTGTCCCTCGACATCGATTTTGACGAAGCCGATGTCGCGATCGCAGAACTGGTCAAGCGTCGTGGTGGTGACGTGCGCGGCGGCGGGGCCGCTCTGCCCCGTTTCTTCGAGAGTCGAATGGCCGGCGTTACCGGCTCCTTCGGCCGGCAAAAAGAACGGTCGTGTCTGATCGGGCGAGGAAGAAACCGCTTTTTCGACGATCATCACATTATCGAAATTTTTCCGCCGGACCAGTTGCCTCAGAAGATTTGCGACTTGAGCATGCGGTTCGAATGCGATCACGAAATCCGAGTTCCGAGCAAGCAGGATGGTGTAGCGCCCAAGATTCGCGCCAACATCGATGCTACCACGGCTCCGATCGACAATATCGCCGATGATGTCTTCCTCGCGCTCGGCGTATTTCTCGGACAGCAAGTAACGGTCGTGCATCTGCACGGGCGCGAGCTTCCAAGCCAACTGCGATAGTGTCGTTCTCAAGCTATTCTGCATGGTAATTCTCCTGCGGATGGGGGATCAGGTAGAGCTTCCAAGGAACATCATGGCGCGGGCACGCCGTAGGGATCATGTGCACGATAGGTGGCGACTAAGATGTACATCAGCGTCAGGGCGACCGCGCATCCATAGACTCCGTTTGCCCAAATGCCTGCTGGTAGAAGAACAGCCGTAAGCAACGCCGAAAGCAGAGTGCTTTTCATGAGCCAAGGGTCCCGGCTTTTGCAGTAGAGTCTCAGCGCGCCTATTTCCGCGTAAATGCGCGCTAACACGGCTGCCAGCAGGACCCACAGCAGTCCTTGGTATTTGATGAGGACTGGCCGACCGAGATAAGGGAGCACGAGCCAAATGACGATCGCGGCAGCCAGTGCAAGGACCAAAGCCTCCAAGAGAGCGCTGCGTGTGGTCTGATGATGCAAATCTTGGAAGGCTTCCTCATCGCCCGATTGAAAGGCCGATACGAGGTGAGGTCGCGCGAATGACATCACGCCGGAATTGACAAGGTTGTAGATCGCGGTTCCGACTTGCCAAAAGAAAAAGTAGACGCCAGCCAATTCGAGCGAAAGAAACGCCCCGACCAGATAGCGGTCGATGTAGATTGTCGCCGTCGATGCAAGACTATTGCCGTAGAGCATCGCCGAGGCGCGGACGGAGCGCCGGATCTTGGCCGGCGAAGGAAGATGGAATGTCGCGAAATAGGACCGGAGGAGGCATGCGGTGATAACACATGCAGCCATGCTTCCGGCCAGCCAAAACATGGACAGGACATTGATGGTCCGCCAATCCGTGACAACGAATGCCGCGATCATGAATGCGATCGGCCATGTCGTCGACAAGACTGCCAGAACGATATTCGCGGGGAGCGGTCGCCTAAGCTGAATCAAAAAATCGTAACCGTCCATGACGAGGTGCTCGCCGGCGACGAGACCGATGACGATCACGGCAAGCCAGGGGATCATTCCAATCGAGGCAAGCCCGGCTGCCGCAATTGACACCAGCGCGTACAGTGCGGAGTAAAGAAAAAAGTAGCCAGAAATCAGCTGCGATTGTTCCGCATGCGGTGCGTCAGTCACCTCGCGTGCCACCTGCCGGTTCAGACCGAGGCGGAACACCATCGGCAGAATCGCGACTTGCCCCTGCAGCAGGCCATATATTCCGAGATCCGTAAGCGACATCATCTTCGCAATGAAAAGTCCGAGCAGAAATTTGCTCGCGATGCCGGACACGCGCATCGCGAATACGCTGAGCCGGAGCATTGGAGATGACATTGTTAGAGCCATTGGTGTCAGCGCTGCTCCGCCGCCAGATCGCTCGCTATGAATTGCTTCGCCTGGCCTGACAGGATTGGCATCTGCGGCCGTTCCGTGCCGTCCTTCGCTGGCGAAAGGTTCAAAGGATAGTCATCGGGCCACCAGTCGCCGCCGGCCCATGCCGCCCACCCCATCCAGACGTCACGATTGTCGTGCATCGTGGTACAAATGTTCTGCAGCGCCGCGATGGACTGCGCATTTCGGCCGGCTCCGAATTCTCCCAGGAACGCCTTTATTTCGTTAGCGCGCGCCCAGGTTTGGAATCTATGCAAGCGATCCGAGCCGATATCCGGCCCGACAACATCACCGGTTTTTCCGGAAGCATCGCTGTCGAGATACTGATGCACCTCGAGCACGAAGTTCTTGCCGGGATCGACAACCTCGGCCATCAGATCGTTGCCGGAAGTGAACCAGGAGTGGGCGCCTGTATAGTTCACGCCCGGGACGAAGATGAGTTGTTTTGCACCGTTGGCGCGGATCGCCGCGACTGCATTATTGGTGATGGGCAGCCATTCATAAGCGACGACGCCGGTCGGTTCATTCATCAGTCCAAAAATGATCGAGTTGTTGTCTTTGAATGCTGACGCGAGACGGCCGCAGAAGTCCGCAAATGCCGACGTTGGAACAGCCTCTGATCCGATGACGTGCGCTTCCTTCCAACCGTCGGAGGCGAGACGGCGCTTCGCATAATTGTGCGTGTCTAGAACGACCGTCAGCTTGGCGTCCGTAGCCGCGGCGACGGACGCCTGCAAGCGCTTCAACTCCTGCGCATCCAATTCTGTGTTGAGTTCGGGCTGCAGTCGCTCCCAGCGAAATGGTATCCGAACCAGGTTGAAGCCTTGCGTCGCAAAATAGTTGATGCTGGCTTGCGAGGGATAAGCATAGTCGAACGCGTATCTCCCCGGCAGCTTTCCGAACTCGCCGCCAGCGATGTTGACGCCTGCATAGTGGCCGGCGGCGGTTTTGCAAAATGCCGGCTTGTTGAAAGTCTCCGCGATGATCGCAGCGGCGCCTGTTGTCAGTACGGTGCGGCGCGTTGGCGTGAAAGCCATATTAGCCTCCTTTGTTCTGTGGGACCTGATCTCGCCGGTCCTCAGCGGCGGCCTGCAGTGTGCCTTGGATGAACCATAACAGGGCGGCGGTCTTGATCGTCAGCAGCGAGTAACTCACCAACATGGAAAGCGTGAGGTAAAGGCAGAGCGCGTGCGTGAAGCGCACCTGCTCCGTCGTCTCTTCAGAGACATGCCACGCAATGAACATCCAAAGCAGGATCAATCCGGGCAAAGATTGCGTCACGATGAGATACGCAAGACCACTATCCACGGTCGAGTCGACGTACTGGTTGGAAAGGCCCAGGAAGTCGGATAGATCGAACCGATGTACGAGTTCTACGGTTCCGGCCAGCCTACCTTTGAAATCGTCGGTGCCTGACTTCAGTCCCGCGGCGCCAGCAACGCTAAACAACGTCAGCGCCGCAAGAGGCAAATAGATGATCGCAGAGTATGGCGGCAGATACGGCGTCACGAGTGCCGCTGCCACGATGATCACGGAAGCGAGCACGGCGAGTCGGCCGTCACAGCCCATGAGCATGAGTATGGTCGTGAGCGCGAGGTAAATCGTGGCAGGCCACCCCAGCCGACGGAAGCACGAAACCATGAACGCCACGATGATCGTGCAATAGTTCCCCAAGGATACCGGCTCGAGAAATATAGACGACATCCTCATATCGGTGACGAACGGAAAGTAGCGTTCGTTGGGACGCGTGGCACTGATAAATAGATCGGAGTTCGTATTGTAGAATTGGTCGGCGCGGGTTCCGCGCGTTTTGATGTAGTAGTCCTGGATATTGAAGAGTGCGGAGTG
>CAYYDL010000305.1:0-3705 GCA_964470545.1 uncultured Hyphomicrobium sp.
ACACTGATGGAGAGTTCGTTCACACAAAAGTTGCCCACGACCCATTTGGTCGATCCGGAGAAATCTCGTCGGGAGATTAGGCTCGCGCACTGGATATTGCCGCTTCTTAAGTTGCGTGACCGCCGAATGGCTCGCAAACTCAAAGCTAATTCCGAAAAGAGCGAATTGGCCGCGCGCATCTGATTGCGCTCGATCAATGCCTTATTAGGATCGGGCCTTTATGAGGGCATTTCAGAAATACTCAGCGGTGACGCGCTGGTATCGCATGCCAGCGTTTCGGTATGTGCATCGGAGATGCCCAATTGGAACCCCATATGGGTTGTTGGCGTTAAGGGCGCACATCCGGCCGCTAGGCCAGAAATAAAGACGGGGTTCCAGAATGAAATCGCAATTCGCCAAGTCCCTCATGTTGGGCGCGGCCGCGCTCGTGATGACGACGAGCGGGAGCGCCTGGGCAGCCGATCTCGGCCCGTACAAGCCGTATGCGCCACCACCGGAACCGGCAGTCCAATATCAGCCGCCGTCCATCTGGGAAGGCGCGTATATCGGTATCAACGGCGGCTACGGCTGGTCGAATTCGAATTTCACCGAGCCGGAGGGTGGCTTCGGCGGTGGTCAGATCGGCTATAACTGGCAGCGCGGGCGCTTCGTGTTCGGTTTCGAAGGCGATATCCAAGGCGCTGACATCGGAGGCTCCGCCTTTGATCAGTTCGGCGATGTCGCCCGCTCCGACGTAGATTGGTTTTCAACCGTGCGTGGCCGCCTTGGTTTCGCCAACGGTCCGCTTCTCGTGTATGGCACGGGTGGTCTCGCGGTTGCCGGCATCGATAATCGCATCCACTTCTCCGATGGAAGCTTCGCACGCGATGACAGCACGCAGACCGGATACGCGGTTGGCGGCGGTATCGAGTGGGCATTCGCGCCGAACTGGAGCGCCAAGGCCGAATACCTTTACATGGGCTTCGGCGATGACACGCTCGCGAGCGGCGACCGCATCAACAACGACTTCCAGACCGTTCGCGTCGGTTTGAACTACAAGTTCCACTAAGTGGCGTTTGCGTAACCTCTCCCTAGCTGTCGCGGCGGCCCATCAGCCGCGCAGCTTCGGCGAGAGGCTCTGCCTTTCCCCCGAACACGTTGAGGGCTGCGATAGCTGCCGCGATCGAATTGTCGAGGTGGCTACGCGCCCCTTTGATTCCAAGCATGCCGATCAGCGTGGCTTTGCCTGCGGCAGCATCCTTCCCTGTGGCCTTGCCCGTATCGGCGCTTGATCCTTCCGCATCGAGCAGATCGTCGCTGATCTGGAATGCGGCCCCAAGATGCTCGCCGTAGGTTTTGAGCGCGGCACGTTCTGCCGGTTTCGCGCCGCCGACGATCGCTCCCATTTCGCACGCGGCGGTAATGAGGGCGCCGGTCTTCATCGCCTGGAGGTGCATGATGCTTGCGATCGTCGGTTGCGGCTGTCCGGCCAGCTTACCCGCTTCGAGATCGAGTTGCTGCCCGCCGACCATGCCGACGGCACCCGAGGCAACAGCAAGAACGTGTGCGAGGTCGGCTTTGATGCCCGCAGCACCTGCGCTCTCCGGTCCGCAGATCAGTTCGAACGCGAAAGCCTGCAGCGCATCGCCGACGAGGATCGCGGTCCATTCGTCGTAGGCCTTCCAGACGGTTGGCCGGCCGCGCCGCAGGTCATCGTTGTCCATCGCCGGAAGATCGTCATGCACCAGCGAATAGCAATGAATGCACTCGATCGCCGCGGCCGCCGGAAGTGCTGCTTCCTGCTCCGCTCCAAAAAGCGCCGCGCTGTGGAAAACCAGAAAAGGCCGGAACCGCTTCCCGCCTCCGAGAACGGCGTGCCGAATCGCCTCCGCCAGCCGCCGGGGTGTGCCTGCGCTCTCTTGTTTGGCAAGAACGGCGGCTAAATAGGCTTCCACGACCGTTGCCGAGTTGCCAAGCTGGACAAGAAACTGTGACACTACGTTATGCTCTCCCCTCGGTGTCTAACCGCCGCTCAAACATGGCCATGGTTAGACGCTATGGCCGACGCGGTTATCACAAGGTCATTGATTGAAGCAAAGCATGGATCGGCGGGACGAGACATCGGGGTTATCTGCCGCGCCGTCTGAGGGCCTCTTGCGAGAAAAAACGGTTCAGACGGCTGAGGCGCGGCCCGTGCCGTCCTTCGACCGGCCGCCGCCGCGGCCCTTGCCCGCGCGTGCGTTCATCTCGGCGGGGCCTGCGGCTTGCGAGAACGTATCCCCCGTCCAAAGCTCTGAGCCTGCCGAGCCTCTTCCCGCCGATACTGCCTTCTCGGAGATCGCGGCCGAAGCGTCCGCTCGCTCCCAATCCGCCGTCGAAACGGCCATCGCCGCCGCGCTCGCCGAAATCAAACCCCACAAGCCGATTGAGATCTCCGAAATTTCGCTGCCCGCGGGGTCGACAGCCAAATCCGATCTCGGGGGCATGGTCCCCCGGCGCATGCTTGAGCCGCGCCTTGAAATGGCTCCGCTGCCGTCATCCTTCGAAGCGCTCCACATTGACCCACCGACGCAGCCCGCTGCCCGTCTAAAGGCGGTCGAAGAGGGCTTCCGACCGGCGTCGGGACCGTGGCCGATCGCGAAGCGCGTGGTCCGCGTGCTCGCTTGGGTCGCCGTCGGCTGGCTTGCTCTCGTGCTGGCGCTAATTGTCGCCTATCGCTTCGTCAACCCGCCAGCGTCGATGCTGATGCTGCAACACTGGCTGACCGGCCAAAGCGTCACGCAGAAGTGGGTCCCTTTTGAGCAGATATCGCCGAACGTCGTCCGAGCGGTCGTGCTGAGCGAGGACGGCAGGTTCTGCCAGCATTCCGGCATCGACTTCGAGGCCATCGAGGACGCGATCGAGAATACCGACGGCCGGTCGCGTGGCGGCAGCACGATCTCGATGCAGGTCGTCAAGAATCTCTTTCTCTGGCCCTCGAAAAGTTACATCCGCAAGGCAATCGAACTGCCGCTGACCTTTGTGATGGAACTCGTCTGGTCGAAACGACGGATCATTGAGGTTTACCTAAATATCGCCCAATGGGGGCCGGGCATTTTCGGAATTGGTGCGGCCGCGGACTATCATTTCCACAAGACCGCCCAGGCCCTTTCCGTCCGGGACGCCGCTCGCCTAGCGGTCTCCCTTCCTAACCCGTTGGTGCGGAACGCCGGCCGCCCTCGACCGGGGCTGCAGCGCCTGGCCAACGCAATCCTGGTGCGTATGCGCCTTGCCCCGTCGAGCCAGCTCTCCTGCGTCCTGCCGAGACGGCGCTTTTGAGGCTCGATGTGGTGGGGACTGGCTTTTCTCATTCAACTTGCGTATAAGCCCGGCCCGAGGTACCGAGCGCCGAGATTAGGCCGCCGGTTCATCCAGCTATATGACGTTCGGCATTCCCGCCGCGTGTTCGGCGGCCCGCTCGCATTTGTGGGCAGGGATGTCACTTTTGGAGCAACACTGATGGCAGTTCCGCGCAAGAAAACGTCCCCGATGAAGCGGGGACAGCGGCGATCTCACGATGCCTTGAAAGCCCGGGCCTATGTCGAGGACAAGGAAAGCGGCGAGCGCCGCCGTCCGCACCACATCGACTTGAAATCGGGCAAGTACCGCGGCCGCCAGATCCTGCCGCCGGCTGCCGAGGAATAAGAAGTCTCCGGATCGTCTGAACGAATGACGTGGCACTGGTGC
>CAYYDL010000306.1:0-5007 GCA_964470545.1 uncultured Hyphomicrobium sp.
TCAGATGATTGATGAAAAACCGCCACAAACCTGCTAAGTTGCTGGTGCTGACGGGAATTTGGTTGGAACCAATCACCGCCGGGAACGTTGAGCTAAGTTGATTGTGTTTGACGGCATGCCCATGAAACGCGCGCTTCAATCGTTTCTCAACCGCTGCATCCGGACCGGGACCCTGACAGTCGAACTCCCTGATGGACAGCAGCTGACCGCCGGAGACCGATCCGGACTTCCCCTCAAAGTCACGCTTAAAGACGCCAAAGCGGCGAGGGAGCTGTTTTTTCATCCGCAGATGGCGCTCGGAGAGCTTTTTACAGATGGCCGACTCATCGTCTCAGGAGGGTCGGTCTATGATCTGCTCGAACTCTTGGGGAACAATCTCCATAGCCTGACGCCGCCGCAATTCGGTCAGATCCGCCACGTGCTTCGCAATCTGTTCGACCGTTGGACCCGGCGCAATTCGGAGCGCCTCTCGCGGTCCAATGTTCATCACCACTATGATATCGACGATCGCATCTACGCGCTGTTTCTCGACTCCGACCGACAATATTCATGCGCTTATTTCGATTCTCCGGACCAGGAGCTCGAAGCGGCTCAGCTTGCGAAGAAGCGGCACATTGCGGCCAAGCTCCTCATCCGACCCGGCAACAGGGTTCTCGATATCGGCAGCGGCTGGGGCGGCATGGCCCTCTATCTTGCGGGAATCGCCGGTGCTGACGCGACAGGGCTGACGCTTTCGCCAGAACAGCTGAAGGTCGCGGAGCGGCGCGCAGCGGAGCGCGGACTGAACTCCCGTGTCCGTTTCCGGCTGGAAGACTATCGCGGATTGTCGGAAACCTTCGATCGCATCGTCTCTGTCGGCATGTTCGAACATGTCGGTCTCAAGGACTACGACACATATTTCGATGTGGTTCGAAGGAGTCTGAAGGACGACGGCGTCGCGCTCATTCATTCCATCGGGCGCATGGACGGCCGCGCCGCAATGAACCCATGGTTCGCCAAATACATATTTCCCGGAAGCTATGTCCCGACGCTGGCAGAGGTCTTTCCTTCCATCGAAAAGGCTCACCTTATCGTAACCGACGTCGAGATCTTGCGATTGCACTACGCCGATACGCTAGCCGCATGGCGCCGGAGGTTCCTGGCAAAGCGCAGCGAAGCTTCGGCTCTGCTCGGCGAGCGTTTCTGCCGGATGTGGGAGTTCTACTTAGCTGCGGGCGAAGCGGGGTTTCGCTACGGCGGATTGATGGTTTTCCAGGTCCAGCTTGCGAAAAAGATCGATGCAGTGCCCCGTACGCGCGATTATATCGCGGCCGAGGAAACGCGTCTTCGTCAACGGGAGAATGCCGTGGCGGATCGGAATGTTGCGGCCGAGTAGTGAGCTGTTTATTCAAAAAAGGCTTGTCTTGCCGCCCGCTCCGACCCGGAGCGGCTGACGGTCGCTCGCTTTCGCAAGGTCATAGGCGCGAGAGGTGACGTCATTCAACGCGTTCTGAACTTGCAACCGGGCGCGCTCAATCTCTTCGTCATTCGCGTTGGCGTCTACGAAGATCGGGTCACCGGCGACCCACACCAGCCGGGAAAACGGAAGGTTGACCGTCATTTTGCTCCAAGTGTTGAGCACGAGAAATCTGGAGGTCGCCGCGGCAACGGGAATGATGGGGCGACCCGACATGCGGGCCAGCGTCACCACGCCCTCGCCCGATATTCTCGGATGCTTTGGAGGGACGTCGGCAGTCATCGCGACGATTGAACCGCTTTCGAGTGCCTTCACCGCCGCGCGAAGCGCGTAGGCCCCACCGCGATTGCGCTTGCGACCGCCTGCTCCTGCGCCGCGAATCGCCGAGATTCCGAATTGTGCCAATACGCGGGCGACGAGTTCGGCGTCGCCATGGCGAGCGACCATGGCTTCCACTCGATACTCGCGTGTGTTGAGGTCGGGCAGCATCATGAACTGGCCGTGCCACATTGCCATGATGAACGGCACTTGAGACCGCAGATGATCGAAGAAGTTATGGGGCTCGTAAATCGTCCGCGATGTTCGTCTCACGGTCCGAATGAGGCTTGCGACGCAACGGCTCGTTAGTCCGGTCAACGCGAGATTGGTTTTTGAGCGCGGTCGGGCCATTTCGATTTGTGTCGGTTCCCTTGAGATCGCAGGAGGAACTCACGCAAGCATCTGAATACCGAAAGCCAGTAGGATAGCGCAGGTCATGGCAACGACCACGCCTATTAGAGATATCAAAACGTAATATCCGTCGGATGCGTGGCCGCTATCCTCGCACACCCGGATTTTTTCGATCCTTTTTCGTGTATCTACGCTCACAACTGACCGCCTAAAAAAATTGCAGCGCGCCAAATACGGCTCTTCCGCGCCGCGCACAAGCAGGTGCGGCGGCGTGGCTCGCCGGCGTTGTCTCCGGGCTTGGTGATGCCGCTTTGCCACCGGCGTACCGAACGGGCTGGGCGCTCTACAACGTTCATGGGGAATTCATCGCGAAAGGACGACAAGAGGTCATGCTGCATTGCAGCTAAAAATGCTCGTTTAAAGACTTTAACGGGGTATGCAATGGACAGATTTCGGGTGGTTGTCTGGTGCGAAGCTTGCCAGGGCGACGACGAGGGCTGTTTCGGAGGGGCGGCCGAAGTCATTGGCGCCTCGTTCGAATCTCACGAAGAGGCAGAAAAGGCCGGTGCCCATTACTGCTCCGACTTGCCGTATCGCTACCGCGTCGAGCCGGTCGACATCACGCGAACGTCATCAAATCGGAGTTCTGGCCGAGAGCTTCCTTCAGCGTCTTTTGCGCGAGTTGCATTTTTCTGACCATATCCTCGCGATCGTCCGAGGATTCGAGAGCTTTCTCAAGCAGGTAATCCGCCTGCCCAAGCTTCGCCTCAAGTTGAGCAATGCGAGAGCGCGCGTCGAAGAGTTCTGCCGGCTCGTTGTTACTTACTGGGATGCTTTGGATAGCCATTGATTGATCCTGAGTTCCGTTCGGAGCGGAACGCAGGTTTCAGGGGAGAGTTCCCTTAGGCGCCCGTTTTAGAGGTGCAGACCGCCGTTCTTGCAACCCTTGCGGGTGTGCCTCATGCGCGGCGGGTGAGCCGACCCCTTCGCTGGGTTCTGCGCCGGGCCGCTTCGGCAACGGCACCGTAAAGGGCGGCATGGTCGGGTCGAGGGACTTCGAGCGCGATCGGTTCCGAGGCTTCCTTCTGACGGCGCACATCATCCCGGCTGGAAAAAAGGATGACGCGATTTCGCCCCGCGCGCTTCGCAACATAGAGAGCCGCATCAGCCTGGATCATCAACTCATTCAAGCTCGCGCAGGTCCCGAGCTTCGAGATGCCGACGCTGACTGAACTGCTGAAAAGTTTTTCGTCGGAAAGAAATCGTCGTTCCGCGAACTTCTTTCGTATTCGCTCCGCGACGACGAGCGCGGTTTTCAGCGGTGCATCAGGGAGCAGGACGGCGAACTCTTCTCCACCGAGACGAGCAACGGGATCGCCTTCGCGAACAGCCTCGTTCAGGATGTTGGCGAATGACTGAAGCACGAAGTCACCAAGCGGGTGACCGTGAATGTCGTTGATCCGCTTGAAGTGGTCGATATCGAAGACAAGGGCGACCACTGAAGAGACACGCATGTCCATCGCCCGATCGAAGAATGCGCGCCGATTGAACAGTCCTGTGAGCGGGTCCGTCTCGGCGTCTCGTTTGTGGCGCCGCGTGAGGCGGACCTGATTGAGCCCGAGCGACAGGGCGCCTATCGCAGCGGTTCCCGCGAGGCACACGATGAGATTGACGTTTTCAGCCCAGTTGTCGGGCGCATGGCCCATGATCCAGGTTTGCTGATCGAAGAGGACTGCCGCGCAAAGTCCGAATGAAACTCCGGCTACGACGTAGAGCGTCGCCAAGGTAGAGATGAGAAGCGGCGATTCAGCCCGCCAGCGCCCATACTCCCATCCAGTTGCAAACAAGATCGCCATCACCGTAAGATTGAAAATGATGTAACTGATCCCGTCAAAACCGATCAGCATAGGCAGCGCGGTCATGGTGCAGGTGACAAGAGCGACGATGCCCATGCGCTTCAGGGGAAGCACGCCCGTCCTGAACTGATGAGCTGCGCCGAGGAAAAAAACAAAACCGGCCAGCAAGGCGGAGAAGGATGTGATTCCGGCAGCGGGCGAGAAGCGGCCGACAAAGTCGCTGTATGCCAGCGTGCTGGCGACGAGGAATGCAGCGCCGATTGCCCAGGTTCTCAACACGCGATCGGCACGAGAGACGAACCAGCTGACGAAAAACGTGAGAGTCAGGCCGGCGCAGCAGAAGCTGAGGGCGATAAGCAGCGAGTTATAGTCCAGGAGAATCATTCCGAGACATTAGCGGCAAAACCTTTGCCGAACATGACTCGGACATCTACTTGCGGGCGATATGCAACACGTCTGTGCGTCATGCGCGATTAAAGTGGATCGCGCCTCAATGCCTGACACAGGCAATGCGGGCCGCCGCCACCCAGTGTGAACATCGAGAGATCGGGATCGTAGACATCGATGCCATGCGCGCGCATGCGGGCATTGAGATCCTTGTTCGCCGCCGTCGACAATACGCGGTCGTTACCCAGTGCGACGATGTTCGTCCCAAGCTGCATGGCGTCGTGGTAGGACACGGGAAGGATTTCGTAGCCTTTCGATTTCAGAAGATCGAGGAACCACGGCTGGTGCGCATCCTGCGCGACGGCGACGAGCTTGTCGTTGATGAAGCCGACAGACACATCGAGATGCACGAAATGCGGCGGGAAGGGCACCGCATAGGCCTCCCATCCTTCCGCCTGAAACCATGAGCACATCTGTTCTGCTCCATCTTTCTCGGAGCGTTCGCCGCCGTAGCCGCACAGAACGAATCCGGGCTCGACAACCATGAAGTCTCCACCTTCGAAATGGCCCGCCGTGATCATGTTCCAGATCGGGATGCCAGCTTCCTGGTAGAACTTGAACGTCAGCGCATAATCGCCG
>CAYYDL010000307.1:0-5393 GCA_964470545.1 uncultured Hyphomicrobium sp.
ATTGCGGCGCTGCTGGCGGCTCTCCAGCGAATCGGGCGCAATCCGCCGCCTGTGCTCGTCACTCGCCGCGAAGACGCGCTCAAAATGGTGCGAAGCGCCATGCTGCTGTCGTCTGCCTTTCCCGAGCTGAGGGATCAGGCCGTCAGCCTCTCCGCCAGGCTCGGCGACCTGCAGCGCGTCATGGCCAGCATCCGCACGGAAGGCGCCCACCTCAGAGCCGAGACCGATCGCCTCAATGAGACGCGCACGCGGCTTGCGAGTCTGATGGAAGCCAAGAAGCTGTCCCTCGCAGACCGTCAGGCCGAGTTGGCGGAGGTGCGCGTCGCAGCCGGTGAAATTACGAAAAACGTCGGCAACCTGACCGAGCTCATCACGCGCCTCGATCAGACGGTTACGGAAAAGACCGGACTCGGCGCCTACAACGACGAACTTAAAACCGGGCAGCGCACCGAAGCCTCCCAATTGGCTGCAGCCACGCCGCCGGGGCCCCAGATCATCACGCCACCGCCCGAAACTCCGGAGACTCCATCGGCAGCGGTGGATGAAGCCGCGAAAACCCCTGCGGCTGCTGCGCCGGTGGCTGCAGCATCAGGAGCAACGGCAGCGGAAGCCGTAGCACCTCCGGCCAAGGTTGCCATATTGACGCCACCTCCTGCACCCAAGCAGGCGATGGTCGAGCTGGCACCGTCCGGTACGTCGCTGATCCCCGGCAATGCCGGTCGGATCAAGCCTGCAATCCCGTTTGCTTCGGCACAAGGAAAGCTGCCGTTACCGGCGCAAGGCCGCCGTGCCCTGGCGTTCGGCGATCGGACGCAATACGGCGGCCAGTCGAAAGGCATGGTGATCGAGACGCGATACGCGGCGCAAATTACCTCGCCGTGTGACGGATGGGTTGTTTACGCAGGTGAATTTCGCAGTTACGGGCAACTCTTGATCATCAACGCGGGCGGCGGCTATCATGTTCTGCTCGCCGGCCTGTCGCAGATCGACGTCCGGTCAGGCCAGTTTGTATTGGCCGCAGAGCCTGTCGGTACGATGAGTGGTGGTCAAAGGAATACGCCGTCCTCGGCGCAAATAAGCGGACCCGTTTTGTACGTTGAATTTCGTAAGGACGGGCGTCCCATCGACCCCGATCCCTGGTGGGCATCAGGTCAGCAGAAGGTACAAGGCTAATGCGCAAGACAGATTATGCTTTCTGGACATTCCTGCTGATGACAGGCTTGGCCGGGGCCACGACGCTGCTCAACGTCACGCAGACGTACTCGGCAACGTCATCTCAGAATTCCGAACTCTATAAGCAGCTCGATCTCTTCGGCGACGTGCTTGAACGCGTTCGATCCGACTACGTCGAGAAGCCCGACGACACGCAACTCATTGAGTCGGCGATCAACGGCATGCTGTCGTCGCTCGATCCGCATTCCTCCTACATGAGCCCGAAAAACTTCCGCGACATGCAAGTCCAGACGCGCGGCGAGTTCGGCGGTCTCGGCATCGAAGTGACGATGGAGAACGGCGTCATCAAAGTCGTTTCGCCAATCGACGACACGCCTGCGGCCAAGGCCGGCCTGATGGCGAACGATCTCATCACGCATCTCGATAACGAAGCGATCTCGGGCCTGACGCTCGAACAGGCCGTCGAAAAGATGCGCGGTCCGGTCAATACGCCGATCACGCTGACCATCGTTCGCAAGGGCCGCGACGAGCCGTTTGACGTGAAAGTCGTCCGCGACGTGATCCGGATCAATCCGGTCAAATCGCAGGCCGAAGGCGACATCGGCTACGTGAAGATCTCGACCTTCAACGAGCAGACGCACGCGAATCTCGTGAAGGCGATCGAAAGCCTCGACAAGCAGATCGGTCCAAATATCAAGGGCTATATCGTCGACCTGCGCAACAACCCGGGCGGTCTTCTCGATCAGGCGATTGCCGTGTCGGATGACTTCCTCGAACAGGGCGCGATCGTGCTGACGAAGGGACGCAATAATGAGGAAACGCAGCGCGCGAATGCTCGGCCCGGCGATATCACCGACGGCAAGAAGATGGTCGTCCTGATCAACGGCGGCTCGGCATCGGCGTCCGAAATCGTTGCCGGCGCTCTCCAGGATCACAAGCGTGCGACCATCATCGGCACCCGCTCGTTCGGCAAGGGTTCGGTGCAGACGATCATCACGTTGGGCGCCAATGGTGCGATCCGCCTCACGACGGCGCGCTACTACACGCCGTCGAACCGGTCGATCCAGGCTAAAGGCATCGATCCGGATATCAATGTCGCCGAGGCGGTGCCGGACGATCTGAAGGAGAAAGTTGCGGCCGAGAAGCCGCGCGGCGAAGCGAGCCTTCGCGGCCATCTGAAGAACCCGGATGGGACAGACCAGACGAAGGACGACGATCTTGGCGAACCGTCGGGCTCACCGTCCTATGTCAACAAGGATGCCGCCAAGGATACGCAGCTGCAGTACGCGATCAGCTTCTTGGACGGCAAGGCGAAAGGACCGGAAACATCGAGCGCAACTCCGGCACCGCAGCCCGATACCCCGGCGGCGAAGCCCTCGGCCGGCGATGACAAGAAAGCGCCTGATGCGGCACCCTCTTCGGATGAAGACAAGAAGGTGACGCCGAACTAAGGCGGAGCCTCAGACTTCCGACTGATCTGAAGGGCGCCCGAGACGGCGCCCTTCATGTTATTGAGCGCGGAAAGAAGAGACGGAATTTGCGCATGACCAGTTCATCGAAGCCAACGCGAAACGCCGAAGAACTGCCCTTCCGTCCATGCGTCGGCGAGATGGTGATCAATGCCGAAGGGCTCGTATGGATTGGCCGGCGCGCCGACAGTCCCGACGACGCTGAGGGTCGCGGAACCTGGTGGCAGATGCCCCAGGGCGGCGTCGACGCTGGCGAAGATCCCGCAGCCGCCGCGCGGCGTGAACTCTTCGAAGAAACGGCGATCGTTTCCGTCGATCAGATTGCCGAGCTGTCGCGCTGGGTCACCTATGATCTGCCGCCGGAATTGATCGGCGTAGCCTGGGGCGGCCGCTATCGCGGACAAAAACAGAAATGGTTCGCGTATCGCTTCACTGGCCAGGACAGCGAGATCAACATCACGCCGCCAGCGGGGCTGGAACCGGAGTTCGTCGAATGGCGTTGGGCGGCTGCCAATGAACTGCTCGATCTCATTGTGCCGTTCAAGAGAGATGTCTACAGGCATGTGCTCGCCGAATTCGCCTCACTTGCGCGACCTATCGGTGGATAGTGCTTAGACGCTGGTGCTTTTCGGCCGGCACTGCCTAAAATTACTGCTTGTCATCGTGGTGCCTAAATATATGACGGTCTAATGTCATATCATTGCTATGAAATTCTGTCGGAATAAAACGAATCGAAAGGGCGGCCTTCGGGAAAGGCCGTAACGGTGCTCTCAGGAATGACACTGCTGCCAGATCCATCGGGCTTGTCGCGCGATGCGCTCCCGTTTCGGACATGTGTCGGCATCATGCTGCTCAATCGCGAGGGCCTGGTCTGGGTCGGGCGCCGGCGGCCGAAATGGGCAGGCGATCACCAGGCCCATATCTGGCAAATGCCTCAGGGCGGAATCGAGAAGTTCGAAGCACCCCGCATGGCGGCCCTTCGGGAGCTGCGCGAGGAAACCGGCGTCATTCACGTCGACGTGCTGGCCGAGCATTCGGAGTGGCTGACGTATGAGCTGCCTCAGAATCTGCTCGGGGTTGCGCTGAAGGGGCGTTATCGGGGTCAGCGGCAGAAGTGGTTCGCGATGCGCTTTCTCGGCGAGGATAGCGACATCGACATTTCGCCGAAGCCGGGTACGAAAGCCGAATTCGATACGTGGCGTTGGGCGCCGATCGAATCGGTGGCGAAGCTCGTCGTGCCGTTCAAGCGCGAGGTTTATGAGCGCGTGACAAGCGAGTTCGCGCATCTGGCGCAGCCGCGGACAGAGCCGCAGACCGGCTAATATTCAAGTCACGGCTGCGTCAGCTTGCCGGCTTCGACGTTCAGACTGTCAATCCCGCTGCCGTCATGACGACGCGGATGACGCCTGCGACGACAGCCAGCGCCAATACGCTCGCCAGCCAGATCAACAGCAGCCATCCGATGCGGCGCGGCCACGATGGGTGCTCCGTCTGCACATCGCGCGGCATCAGTGATAGCCCTCGCCAGCTTTCACCTTGCCGCGGAACACGTGATAGGCCCATGCCGTGTAGACGAGGACGAAGGGAATTGTGAACAGCGCGCCGACGAGGGTGAAGCCCAGGCTCTGCGGCGGTGCCGCGGCATCCCAGATCGAGATGGACGGGGGGAGGATATTCGGCCAGAGGCTGATCGCCAGCCCGCTATAGCCGAGGAAAATAAGGATCAGTGCCAATATGAAAGGCGCCGCGTGCATGTCGCGCCGGCTCGTTGTCCAGAGGATGGCGAGTGTCACCGCGACCACGAGAATCGGCACCGGTGAAAAGAACACGATGTTCGGGAACGAAAACCATCGCGACGCGATCTCCGGATGCGTCAGCGGCGTCCAGAGGCTGACGATCGCGATGGTTGCGAGGAGGGCGATGGCAACCGGCTTCGTCAACTCGCGCATTCGCTGCTGCAAGGAACCCTCGGTTTTCAGATTGAGCCATGTTGCGCCGAGCAATGCATAAGCGATGATGAGTCCGAAGCCCGAAAAGATGCTGAAGGGCGTCAGCCAGTCGAGCGCGCCACCGGCGAAGGCCCGGTCGGAGACCGCAAAGCCGTTGATGAAGGATCCAAGGACGACGCCTTGCGAGAACGTCGCGACGTAAGATCCGCCAGAGAACGTCCTGTCCCAGATCCGCTTGTGCGCAGCGTCGGCCTTGAAGCGAAATTCGAAGGCGACGCCGCGGAGAATCAGACCCAGAAGCATCGCGATGATCGGCAGGTAGACCGCCGACAGTATGACGGAATAGGCGAGTGGGAACGCCGCAAGAAGACCGGCGCCGCCTAGCACCAGCCATGTTTCATTGCCGTCCCATACCGGCGCCACCGTGTTGACCATCGTATCGCGATCGCTGTCATCCGGGACGAACGGGAACAGAATTCCGATGCCGAGATCGAAGCCATCCATGATGACGTACATCATCAGGCCGAAACCGATGATCGCGGCCCAAAGGAGCGGAAGATCGATACCGATATCCATAGCTTTCAATCTCCTCGCATAGCGGGGACTGCAGACGCGTCGATTTTTTCATCGACGGCCGACAAGGGACGGGCGGGCCGCAGGTGAGGATCGACGTCGGGGTCCGGTTGGTGGCCGCCGCCGCCTTCATCCGGTCCTTGGGCGACGACTTTCAGGATGTAGACAATGCCAGTGCCGAAGACCGCGAAATAGACGATCACGAACGCCATAAGAGTGGTCGAGAGGG
>CAYYDL010000308.1:0-3050 GCA_964470545.1 uncultured Hyphomicrobium sp.
GAGGGCTGCTTGCCATGTATTTCCCCGCCCATACCACCAGCCGGGTTCGGAGACGGGCACGAGTCAGGCTCGCTGCTTTTCGAGAAGTGGCTGGATAGCGCCGAGCGTCTTAGCAAGCGCTCCGCCAAGCGACTTTAGCGCGACGTCGGCTCCATGCCGCATCTTTTTGGCAGCCTGCTGATCTTCAAGGAGCAACGTCACCTGCCGGGCAATGTCGTCGGACGAGCGGACCTCGACGGCGCCCCCTTCACGAAAGAGCGCCGTATACGCATCCCGGAAGTTATGAACGAACGGCCCGGTCAGGACGCACGAGCCGAGGCGAACGGCCTCGATCGGATTTTGCCCGCCGTGTTCGACGAGCGATCCACCGACGAGCGATACGGGAGATAGCGAATAGAAGGTTCCGAGTTCGCCGATGGTGTCCGCGACATAGATCTCGGTGTCGCCGTCCGGCGCCGATGAGCGTGTCCGCAATTGCGTTCTCAGCCCAAGCCCGCCGAGTGTCGCGGCAAGTCCGCTTCCGCGTTCAGGATGCCTCGGAACGATGATCGTCAGCAGACCCTCGACGTGCTCGCGAATGAGCGAATGGGCCGCAGCAATGAGCGTGTCTTCTCCTGGATGCGTGCTCGCGGCTAGAAATAGTGGCCGCGCTCCCACCGCGGTCTTCAGCAGCGCCAGCGTATCGGCGTTGACGGGTGGCGGCGGTGAATCGATCTTGAGATTTCCGGCGGTGATGACGTTCGGCGCGCCGAGCCATTTGATCGCCCGCCCGATTTGCGAGTTCTGCGCCAAAACCGCCGCGAAACGCGAGAACAAAGGTCGGCCGACGCCCGCATACTTTCGCCAGCGGCGGATGCTGCGCGGCGACATGCGTGCGTTGACAAGCACGAGCGGTATGCGCCGCTCTGCCGTTCCGAGAATGAGATTTGGCCAGATGTCGGATTCGGTGAAGATCGCGAGCGACGGCTTCCAGTGATCGAGAAAGCGTTTCACGTATTGCGGAACGTCGAGGGGCACGTACTGATGCACCGCGCGTGACGGCAATCGCCGCGCGGCGATCTCCGCCGACGTTTTCGTGCCCGTCGTCAGAAGAATATGAACATTCGTGTTGGTGTCGAGAATGTTGTCGATGAGGGGCAGAATGGCATTCGTCTCGCCGACGCTTGCCGCGTGAATCCACACAACTTGACCTTCGGGCCGCGGGCGCCCGGCGAACCCGAGGCGTTCGCCGCGCCGGCTCGGATCTTCCTTGCCTTGCTGTCCGCGCATGTTGAGCAGCAAAGGCACGGCCGGTCGCAACGCCGCAGTGCCGAGGCGGTAGGTCCTGAGTGCCAGCCCCGGCGCCGGAGGCGAATCAGCGGCGAGGACATCGAGTGGCGTTGCGCGTGTGATATCGGCCCTCGCGAGTTCGTATGCCCGAATCGTTGCCGCATTAAGCGCGGCCTCGAGCTCGAAGCGTTTCGACTCGAGGATCTCCGCGTTCGCCGCGTCCGGTACAGTGATAGGATCACCGACGACCGCTGCCAATCGCGAATACGGCAGGTTGACCGTCAGTCTGCTCCAAGTATCGAACGATGCGAAGCGATTCGTCGCAAGAGCGACAGGGATGATGGGGCGTCCGGATAAGCGGGCAATCGCAATGATGCCGGGACCGGCCTCGCGGGCTGGACCGGGCGGAACATCGGCCGTCATGACAAGCGATGCCCCGTCGGCGAGGGCCTGAAGCGAAGACCTGAGCGCCGCCGCACCGCCACGATCGCGCTTCCGCCATCCGGCACCCGCCCCGCGAATAGGCTCGACGTCCATGGCCTCCAAGGCTTCGCTGATAATTTCCGCGTCGCCGTGCCTCGCGACGATGGCAGCAATTCTGACGTTCTCCGGGCGAAGTGCCGCAACCATCATGAACTGGCCGTGCCAGCAGGCGACAATGCACGGGTGAGCGTCACGCAGCCGTTCATGGAGGTCGGCAGGCTCGCAAATGAATTTCGATGAATTGGCCACGTGCCGGATGAGCCGCGCAACAATGTGTCCGCCAAGCCGCAAGAGCTTCTTTTTCGTATTAGCCATGCGACGAGGGCTGCCTTAATTGTGGGTAAGCGGAAGATGTGCGCCACGAAGCTCGTTGCTCTTCAAGCCCCTTGCGGCACGGTGCTATAGCTAATAACTACCAAGTTCAATCACGACGCGCTGCGGCCTCTTGAGGGAAACGAAACCAAGAGGCGAAACCGTCGGTCATGGAAGGGCTGCCCGCAAACGGGAGCATCGAGACAACTCCTGATGGCAAGCCTCTTGAAGCAGGCCAAACGTGGATTGCGTCGCACAAGTGGCGCACTTCTCCATAATGCGGTCCACGCGTCTCCCACCTGGATGCGCTCGCGCTTTGCGCCGGCCCTCTGCTATGCAGAGATGCTGTTCGTCGATTACGGCCTGATCCGCTTGCTCTATAACAACCGTCACCGCGTCTCCCCCGATGCGTGGCGCTCGGCGCAGCCAGCTCCGCACCATATCGCCCTCGCTGCAAGGCGCGGCATAAAGACGGTGATCAATCTCCGCGGCGACGAGCAAACCTATGGAACGCGTTGGCTGGAGCAGCAGGCCTGCACCCGCCACGGGATTGCTCTTGTTGACCTGAGGCTGAGGTCTCGCGCCGCGCCGAGCCGCGCCGAATTCAAAGCGATCAAAGAGCTTATCGAGACGGTTGAATTCCCTATTCTCGTTCACTGTAAGTCGGGCGCCGATCGCGCCGGCCTGATGAGTGTCATGATCCGTCATGTTCATGACGGCCAACCGATGCGCAAAGCGGTAAAGCAGCTTTCGCTGCGTTATGGCCACGTCCGGAGCGCCGATACCGGCGTGCTCGACGCCGTGTTCGAACGCTATCTCAAAGCCGAAGCCGAAACGGACATCGGCTTTTGGGAATGGGTCGAGACGGACTACGACCCACACGAAATCAAGAGGACGTTCAAGGCACGCGGCTGGGCCAATCGCCTCGTCAACGGCATCCTGCGCCGCGAATAGTCCGCAGGAATCTCTTCGATTCAAGTCAGTTG
>CAYYDL010000309.1:0-2371 GCA_964470545.1 uncultured Hyphomicrobium sp.
GGCGACGAAGTCTCTGCTGGCGACGGCTTCGAATGCGCGTGCGCCACGTAAGCGGCGCCGATCGCTTTGACGATGCGCTGGGCCTTCGCGGCGTCACGCGACGAGAACCGCACGCGGATGAGTGAGGAACTGTGAACGCGCGCAATGCTCAAACGCGCGCCAATGGCTTCGCGCGCGACGGTTTTGGCGTCGGCCGTAAACGGCGCGCTGAGGCGGTTGAAAAGAGGCCGTTTCTGAAATTCCGGATCGTTCGACAGATCAAGTTTTTCCGCGACGGCGTCGATGAGCTGCGGCGATTGCAAGACGGTGATCTGCTGCTCGACGGCACGCCGCTCGGCCTCGAATGGCTGCGTACCGGTTGGCGTCTGCGCATCAGGGACCACGGAAATCGTCTGTCGCGGATCGATCTGGATCAGGACAGAGGAGGTGTACCAGTCGGGCATCAGCGCGACAATGATAAGTGCCGCCGAGGCCGCAATAGTCGGCAGTAGCAGCACCGCCTTGGCGCGCTTGACGATCGCCAACCGGGCTTCCGCGAAGCCTGATGCAGTGCGGTGATTTTCTGCGGCTGCCGTCTGCTCGGCCATGGCTGGCGTGCTCTAAACTGTGTCTGCCTGCGCGACGGGCCGGGGTAGGCTGCGGACGCGGCGACTCACACGTCAGTGTCTGCGCCAAAGATGAATAGGCCGTTGTCGATCAGATCCGCGCGAACCCGATGAGGCATGCATCAGCAACGCAAGCTCACGGTGCTGCCGCCGTGATCGTCGCGCCACCGTCGCGGACATCGTAGGCGCAGCGCGTCCCGCCAGCGCTCGATCCCGTGAGGATCAAGTGCGGATCACGGAAGCGCTGTCGCCAGAGTGGGTTCTGAGTATCCCAGATCGCGACGTTGACATCCGGATCGCCGATCACGGCTTCGGCAGGCGAGGCCGAACTCCATGCGCTGGTGCCATCATCGCGGATGCTGCCTGCACGTTTCATCGCGCCCCGGCGACAGACCTCGATAGCCCGCTGCCGATAGGCCTCGACCACCGCGTCGGCCATCGCGGTGCGATAGGCATGCTCCTGGAACCAGATTTTCATGCCGGCGAGGAGAAGCAATCCGAGCAAGATTGTACGCATGATACTGCCTTCGACGCGCACGCACGTCTTGTGAACCAAAGGCGCATTGTGGGCGCGATATAGTGAAAAAAACGTTTCGCATCGGCAGGTTGCGGTGCAGCGGAGCGGCAGACCGGACTTGTCAGGTCCGTCCTGGTCGGGCACAAGCGTGCGGCGATCAACGTCCGATGTCCGGGAGACCCCTCATCTCATGTCTAAGAAGAAGATCCTCATTACGTGGCCTCTGCCCGAGGCTGTCATGGCCCGCGCCCGGGCGTCCTATGATGTTATCGCGCACGGCGACAATCCGAAGATTACCATCGATGAGATGCTTGAGACGGCGAAAAGCGTCGACGCGATCCTGCTGACGTTGAATGAGAAGTGTCCGAAAGCCGTCATCGACCGTGTGCCCGAGCACATCAAGTGCATCTCGACCTTTTCGATCGGCTTCGATCATCTCGATCTCGAAGCCTGCAAGGCGCGCGGCATCAAGGTCGGTAACGCGCCGCACGGCGTCACCGTCGCGACCGCCGAAATCGCGATGCTTCTGCTCCTGGGGGCGGCCCGCCGCGCCTCCGAAGGCGAGAAGATGATCCGCACCCGCTCCTGGCCCGGCTGGCAGCCGCTGCAACTCGTCGGCCAGCGCCTCGATAACAAGAAGCTCGGCATCTATGGCTTCGGCAAGATCGGTCAGGCACTCGCGCAGCGCGCGCGCGGTTTCGACATGGAAATTCACTACTACGACATTTACCGCGCGAAGCCCGAGGTCGAGGCGAAGTACAACGCCACCTATCACGACAGCCTCGACAGCCTCTTGAAGGTTTCGCAGTTCTTCTCGATCAACGCGCCCTCGACGCCCGAGACGCGCTACTTCTTCAACAAGGACGTGATCGAGAAGCTGCCGCAAGGCGCCATCGTCGTGAACACGGCACGCGGCGACCTCGTCAAGGACGAGGACATGATCGCGGCGCTGAAGTCAGGTCGCCTGGCTTATGCCGGTCTCGACGTCTTCGCCGGCGAGCCGAAGATCAACGAAGGCTATTATGACCTTCCGAATACGTTCCTGTTCCCGCATCTGGGTTCGGCCGCGATCGAAGCCCGCAACCAGATGGGTTTCGAGGCGCTCGACAACATCGATGCCTTCTTCGCCGGCAAGGACATGCCGTTCAAGCTGACGTGATCAGCTGCCCGTCAATTTCCGAACGGCGAGATTGCAAGCCGTTCGGGAATTCAGCGTAAAAGCTGCCGAAGGCACAAAATATTTTGCGTC
>CAYYDL010000310.1:0-4363 GCA_964470545.1 uncultured Hyphomicrobium sp.
GACAATCGCTAAGGCGCCAACGCGGCCGCCGATGCCGCTGGCGGCGCATCGTCGGCATCGCGCTCATAACTTGCCTGCAAGACAGAGCCATCGCGGCCATAGATGTCCTGACGGAATTCGACCTCGCCGGTGGAAGGTTCCGCCCACGCCGTGATGTAAACGAAGTGAACCGGCACCGGACGCGTCAGCTTCAGTTCGAACTGCTGCCCCGTCGCGAGTTGCTGACGGACACGACCGGGTTGCTCCCAGCCGGGCTCGTAATGCGCAATCCAATCGGCAAGATCGAAGACGTTCTGCACGCGCACGCAGCCAGCGCTGAACGGGCGGCTGCGCTGATCGAACAGGTTCTTCATCGGCGTGTCGTGCATGTAGACGCCGTATTGGTTCGACATGTCGAGACGGAGGACGCCGAGAGCGTTCTTCTCGCCCGGATCCTGCTTGAACCGATATGTCATCGCCTGTGGCGACGACCAATCGATCGTCTTCGGATCAAGCTCTTGCCCGCTCGCGGTGTAGACCCGGATGCCTTCCTCAGCGAGATATCCCGGCTCTTTCCTGAGGCGCGGAATGAGATCGAGCGTTGCGACGCTTTCCGGCACGCGCCAGTACGGGAAGAAGTTGAGGGCCTTGATCGTCGCGACGACTTCCGGCGTCTGCCGTTCGGGGCGGCCGACGATCACACGGTAGCGAAGCTGGACTTCATATTTGTCGACGGCCTCGAGCTGGAAGGCCGGCACGTTCACCAGGACATAGCGATCCTCGACATCGTGCGTCAGGCCCTTGAGGCGATCATAGTTGAGCTTGAGTTGCGCGAGGCGCTGATCGGCCGTGACGTTCAACACCGGATAGACGGAGCGCTCGATGCGGCCCGTTTCACGCAGGCCGTTGCGCTTCTGGAAATGCTTCACGGCCTCGGTCAATTCGGAATCGAACGTCGTCGAGTCGTAGTAGGAACTCTTGGCCGAGAGGTCGCCGGTGATCCGCAGGCGCTTTCGCAAAATCGGAACGCGATCATCGTCATCGCCTTCGCGCATCATGCGACCGGGCGGGATGAGCGGCCAGCCACCGGCATCAACAATTTTCTGATAACGCTCGATCGCCGCCGCAACGGCGTTCAGCATGACGTCGCTCCGCCACGGAGTGGCATCGGGGCGGAGATCGTCAAGCGACTCGGGCCTGCGATCGATCGGCGTGCTGTTGGTGCTTGTATCCGAGCCGTAATGCTGAAGCTGGTCCCAAAGGCTTTGAGCATGACCCGTCGTTGCGAACTGCGGAAGAATTTGAAGGACAGCAGCCAGAAGGCCCAGCGCTATCGTCCTCGCCACCCACTTTCCAACCCGCATTGTCGAAATCACGTTCATCATTCCGCCTGCCCGGTCATCGCCTGAACGACGCGCACCATACGTAACTACATACGATCGCGGCTTTTGGAATCTTGCCGCGGCGCACCCATAGGCACCCTTACGTGCCTTTTCAGCCACTTACTGCCATCACGCATATGGCCAAACATTGACGTCCTACCAAGCCACATCCGTTCCTAACAGCAGACGAAATGCAATCCAGTGTTGCAGGGATGTTCCGCTCTTGGAGGACGCCATCACCGGGAAAAATGGTCGTATCCAAACTGCCGAACTTCGATCGGCGTTCCGTGATCGTCGAGAACCTGTAGCGGAAGAGCCTCACGGAGCATGCCGAGATCACACACCTCGATGCCAGCGGCATCGGCTCCCCGGCTGAAGGAAGCGGCCTTCGCCGGGTGGACTGCGACCAGTAGCTCATAATCGTCGCCACCACCGAGAATTGCCTGGACGACGGTAGCATCGCGCATCAGGGCCGTGCTTGCGGCCTTCGACAACGGGATGCGACCAAATTCGAGAGCGAGGCCCAAGGGACCGGCGAGCCGCGCCAAATCCTTCAGCAGGCCGTCCGACACGTCGAGCGCAGCGGACGCATGGGCGCGCAATGTCTCAGTGAGGCCAAGCCGCGGCTCGGGGCGGAGGTAACGTCGGACGAGAAATTCGCGCTCGTCCGCCGACAGGTCCGCGAAGGCCGACGGATCGTTGTGAATCGCGAGGCCGAGTGCCGAGTCGCCGAGCGTTCCCGTGACGAAAACGTGGTCGCCGCTCGCCGCGCCCTGGCGCCGGACGAATTTTCCCCGAGGGGCCGCTCCTATGATCGTCACACCGATGGTGAGAGGACCCGGCGTCATATCGGTGTCGCCACCGATCAGATGACAGCCGAAGCTCTCCTGCGCGATGCGCAAGCCTTCCGCGAACGCGATCATCCAATCGCGGCTCGGCCGCTCGGGAAACGCAAGATTGAGCATATAGGCGATCGGCCGAGCGCCTTTCGCGGCCAGATCGGAGGCATTCACCGCCAGCGCCTTCCAGGCGATATCGGCGGGGCTATCTGTCGGAAAAAAATGCACGCTTGCAACGATCGGATCGCTCGTAAAAACGAGATCGGTGTCGGGCTCGGGCGTCAGCAGCGCCGCGTCATCGCGCAATCCGAATGCGCCCGGATCGCCTCTCGTAAGCGGCGCGAGATAGGTCTGGATCAGATCGGTTTCGTCGGCGATCCGATCGCGCGAGGCCGGCATGTTCGGGGGCGCAGGCGGCACGGTCTTCAATCCAACCCTCCCGCTCGCAATGATCTCAGGACGGCGTTACGCGCTTCGACACGAATTCGTGCCCGCGCACGCGTCGTGCAATCTTGTCGAGCACGCCGTTGACGACGCGCGGCTCTTCGTCGTCAAAGAAAACACGGGCAACGTTGACATATTCATTGATCGCAACGCGCGCTGGAACGTCGTCCCTGTCAAGGATTTCCGCAACGCCGCCGCGGAGGATGGCTCGCAGAATGGAATCGACGCGGACGAGCCGCCAACCCGCTGCAAGCTGCTCGTCGATCATCGGATCGATCTCGCGCTGGCGGCGCAGCACGGCACGGAGAATATCGGCAAAGAAGACGCGGTCCGCGGTCGCAAGCGTTTCATCGCGGTTATCGCCTTCGAAGCGCTGCTCGATGAACTCGGCTATGACGTCGTTCACGTCGGTGCCGGCCATGTCCATCTGATAGAGCGCCTGCACGGCCGCGATGCGCGCCGCCGTGCGCGACGTGATTTCTCCTGCGCGCGGCTTTCCCTTCGCGGTCATGCCGGCATTCCCCAGAAGGCGCGCTTCGTCTCGATCAAACGCAGGCAGGCGCGCGCCGCATCACCACCTTTGCCCATGATACCACCCTCCGCTCGGGCGAGTGCCTGGGGGCGGCTATCGACCGTGAGAATGGCGTTGCCGACGGGAATGCTCTGGCGAACGGCGACATCGAACAGCCAGTGATTGGCGTTGTTGCAGACGATGTCGTAATGGGCCGTTTCCCCGCGAATGACGCAACCGAGCGCGACAGCGCCATCGAAGGTCGCGCGACCGGCGGCGCGCGCTTCAGCGGCAGCCGCAAGCACCTGCGGAATTTCCAAAGCGCCCGGGACAGCAATGCGCTCGTACGTGACGCCGCGCTTCGTGCACTCGGCGATCGCGCCTTCGATCAGAAGGTCGGCGATGTCCTCATAGAAGCGCGCCTCGATGAACAGGACGTGCGCGCGAATCTGGGCCGCGCCTTTTTCGTCCCGCGGCGCTGCTGGCGTTTTCTGAACCATGGCTCGGGGCTACTCGATTTTCCGGGTTCCGGTGACACGCAGCCCGAACGCTTCGAGGCCCACGTATACGTGTTGCGGTGATGTCGTCAAAAGCACCATGTCCTTGACGCCAAGGTCGGCGAGAATTTGCGAGCCTATGCCGATTTCGACCTGCCGGCGTTCCTTGCTCGAATCGGCCGGAGCACCGGGTGTATTCCGACGCGTGACCCACTCCGATACCGACTTCGGCCTGAGATCGCGGATCAACACTATGACGCCACGCCCGTCGGCCTCTACGGCCCGCATCGCCTGGTCGACGGCGGTCCCTTCGTGCCCGTGGCTGCCGACGCTCAGAACATCCGACAGGACGTTGACGGCATGGACGCGCACGAGAACCGGGCCGCCTCTCGCAATGTCACCCTTTACGAGCGCCAGATGCTCCCCGGGCTCGACCGTCGTCTCATACACATAAAGATCGAAGGCGCCCGCTGCCGTCTCGACAGGCGTCTTGGCGATGCGCTTGACGATGCGTTCGTTTTTCAGGCGATAGGCGATCAGATCTTCGATCGAGCCGATCTTCAGGCCATGCGTTTTGGCGAAGTGCGCGAGATCCGGCATGCGCGCCATCTTGCCGTCCTCGTTCATCACCTCGCAGATGACGGCGGCCGGGTTGAGGCCCGCGAGCCTGGCGAGATCGATCGACGCTTCGGTGTGGCCGGCGCGGACGAG
>CAYYDL010000311.1:0-2110 GCA_964470545.1 uncultured Hyphomicrobium sp.
TGGCAGTGCGTTTCCGTACATCCTTGAAAGAGAAGTCCGCAAAGGGTTGCCACGCGTGCACGGAAACGATCATCCGGTTGAACTTCAGCTTGGCAAGCTGGGCAATGAGTTTGCGCTGATCCTCGATCCCCCAGAATTCGAAGCCCAACACGGATGCGTCGATCGTGGTCCATGCGCGGATGGGAAGCGCGGGCTCCCATGAGACATTCAAATCCGCCAGGTTGACATCGACGGGGTCTTGCGGGTACGCGTCACCGGTGAGACCGTAGCGAATTCCGTAGAGCCGCCCCACTTCGTAGGCAGCCCAGAGCTTAGCGATAGGACTATTGCCGCCGACGATGATCGCCTGGCGTCCGTCGACTTCCGCACTGCGAATGCTATATCCCTGATCGCTTAGCTTAGGCCATGAATGTCCGACAGCCTCTTTAATGATGAGATTGGTGTGCGGAGATCCTATCAGGAATTGGGCCTCGCACTCATCTAGTAGTGTCGCCGAGATCGGAACCGAATCATTGAAAAGGCGTTGCAGTTGAAGCTGCAATTCCGTCGCGGCGAGCCGTTCCAGGTCAGGCGCGTTCGCGGATATGACGATTGCCATTCGCGATTGGTGAGCTGTCACATCGGATGCAAGAATCAGCTGGACAAACAGGACTACAACCGCGCCGATGCTCATCTGCACGATCGGTCGATTCATAATGCCGGCAGACATCTTCATGTTTCCGATCCTGGCATCGGTTGCGACAGGCAGCCGGTCACCGCTGACCGAATAACGCCCGCATATATTGCCATGTTCAAGCGGAGATCCCCGTTGGTTCCTCAGGCCGTCGAAGGCTTGCGTTCCATTGGCAAGTGCGCTCCACCAGATCTTCTGCCGACATGGCATCCACTTTTTTGATTGCGTATCGGCACACTATTGCACTCACTCGGCAATGCGGAACAGCTTTGTCCTCGTGCGAACATAGAGGGAACCGTCCACGAGCGCCGGCGTCGCGAGGCAACTTTCTCCCATGTCGTTCTTTGCCAGGATCTCGAGGCTTTGTGACGCTCGAATCACGACCACGAAACCGTTTTCGCCGGTGATGTACAGCTTGTTATCCCCAAAAACCGGTGAAGCATAGTATTCGCCGAGGTTCTGCAGTCGCTTGACTTCCCAGTTGGGCTTACCGGTTGCTGCATCCAGACAACTGCACAGGCCCCCGCGCTTCACGGTGTACAGGCATCCGTCCACATACAGGGGGGACGCCAGATTGGGCGCCGCCGGCGTCTTTCGATTCCAAAGCAGATGAGTCTTCGTGACATCACCGGTCCCGCCACCCTTGACCGCTTGGACGATGCTTCCTCCTCCGACGAGATTGTCGGCAGCTTGAAATGCCGTCGCCAATTCGTCGCGATCGAGAAAGCTGTCACCGTTAAGGTCCGCGCGCTTGAAGCGTTCCAAGAAAACCACTGGGACTTCCACCGTAGAGAGGCGTCCATCTCGATCAGTGTCTTTCCATTCCAGCAATGCCTCTCTTATGATCCGGTCGGTGTCACCATAGCTCTGCACGCCGACATAGATTGTGCCATCATGCACTGTCGGTGTCGTCATGACCGTCCTGACAAGTGAATTGCACGACCAGCGTTCCTCGCCTGTGTCTGGATCGTAGCCCTTAAGCTTGCCCGTTCCCGCGACAACGATCTCGGCTCGCCCATTTGCCTCGCAGATGACGGGAAGTGCGTAACCTGCGAGCATGTCCGATCGCTCTGTCTTCCAGAGCACTTTTCCCGTCCGCGAATCCACGGCCAGGAGGAAAGAATTGAGGTCATCATCCTGATTGAAGATGACCTTGTCCTTGTAGATGATCGGCGAGCCTCCAGGCCCCCAATCCATTAGATAGGCGGGTTCCGGAACCGGACATCGCCAGAGTTCAGAACCGTCAGCCGCCGCGAAAGCGATGAGACCAAGCGTGCCGAGATAGACGACAACTCGCTCGTGGTCTGCCGCGGGCGTTGCCGAGGCATGGCTATTGGGCTGGGTAATCGTCGGCAGTTTGCCCGTCACGAGTTCCTTCTTCCAGATCAGGCTTCCATCGTCGGCGTTGAGACAAAAGACGCAAAATCGCTGCTCGTC
>CAYYDL010000312.1:0-1527 GCA_964470545.1 uncultured Hyphomicrobium sp.
ACAATACACGCTCGACCGCAGACAGTTCAATCGCCCCCTCGCCGCAGCGCAGCTCGTGCAGAAAAAACTCGCCGACATGGAGACCGAGATCACGCTTGGCCTCCAGGCGGCGCTGCGCGTCGGCCGTCTCATCGACGACGACAAGTTTGCGCCCGAAATGATTTCACTCATAAAACGCAACAACTGCGGCAAGGCACTCGACATTGCGCGCACGGCCCGCGACATGCACGGCGGCAACGGCATCTCGGAAGAGTTTCAAGTGATGCGCCACATGCTGAACCTCGAGACGGTCAACACCTACGAGGGAACCCACGACATTCATGCGCTGATCCTCGGCCGCGCCATCACCGGACTGCAGGCCTTCGCATGACGACATCGACCGCAACGAAACCGCTCGCCGGCTTGCGGGTGCTTGAGCTTGCCAGAGTGCTCGCTGGACCGTGGGCTGGCCAAACTCTCGCCGACCTCGGCGCTTCTGTCATCAAGGTCGAACGTCCCGAAGGTGGCGACGATACGCGCGGTTGGGGCCCGCCTTTCATCGCCGATGAGGATGGTCCAGGATCGGCCGCATATTTCCACGCAACGAACCGCGGCAAGCGATCGATCGCGATCGACTACGAAAGCCCTGAAGGCCGCGAAGCCGCAATCGCGCTCGCTAAACAGGCGGACGTCATCATCGAGAATTTCAAGGTCGGCGGCCTCGCCAAATACGGCCTCGATTATTCCGCGATCAAAGCCGTCAATCCCGGCATCATCTATTGCTCGATCACCGGCTTCGGGCAGTCGGGTCCCTACGCGCCGCGCGCCGGGTATGACTTCATCATTCAGGGCATGGGCGGCATTATGGATCTGACAGGGGCGCCCGACGGTGAGCCGCAGAAGATCGGCGTGGCTTTCGCCGACATTTTCACAGGCGTCTACGCGACCGTAGGCATTCTCGCGGCGCTCAACCGGAGAGCCGCGACCGGAGAAGGTGCCTACATCGACATGGCCCTACTCGACACGCAGGTTGCCGTCCTCGCCAATCAGGCGATGAACTATCTGGCATCAGGAACGCCCCCCCGCCGTCTCGGCAATGCTCATCCCAACATCGTCCCGTACCAGGTCTTTCAAGCGGCCGACGGACCCTTCATAATCGCGGCGGGCAACGACGGCCAGTTCGCACGCGTCTGCGAAATCCTCGAGCTCAGCGAGCTCGCAGCAGACAGCCGTTTCAAAACGAATGCCGCCCGCGTCATGAACCGCACCGAGCTCATTCCGCTGCTAGAGGCGGAAACGGCGAAGCATCCGGCAAGCAGATTGCTCGCCACGCTCGAAGCCAAAGGCGTTCCCGCGGGCCCGGTCAACCGCCTCGATCAGGTCTTCGCCGATCCCCACGTCGTTGCCCGGGGCATGTGCCAAGAACTGCCGAGAAAGAACGGTGCCCCTGTGCCGACCGTCCGCAACCCGATCGTGGTCGACGGCGAGCCATGCATGGCCGCAACCGCAAGCCCGAAACTTGGCGAACACACCAAGGATATTCTTTCC
>CAYYDL010000313.1:0-7025 GCA_964470545.1 uncultured Hyphomicrobium sp.
GATCATGATTGTCCTGATCGCGCTCGAGTTCAATCATACGATCCTCGGTATTCTAGAGCGCGGCTTAAGCGTTGTGCAGGTACGCGCTGTCGTTCTCATCGCGCTGATGGCCGTCCTTCGTAAGTTCATAGTCACCGAAATTGCAGAGGCTGACGCCATGCTTTTAATTTCATTGGCAACTGCAACGCTCGCGCTCGGGGCTGTCTATTGGGCCGTGAGAGAACAAGACGTACGCAATAGCGGTGAGCGCGGCGGCGGAAGCGCATAGTGCTGATCGTTCGGTGCGAAGAGTTGAAGTTGGCGGATTAATCAATGATCTGTCGCACCGTTGAAATTGCTATTCGGCGTAAGACTTCTCGCTGTAGGGCTCGGTCCTGCGATGCGGCTGTAGATCGGGCTGCCTGAATAGAATGAACGCCAAGATGTTACCCGGCTCCGAGGAAGCGTCGGTGCGATAAGCGGCCAATTTGCCATTCACGGCGGTGGCATATTCTGCAACCACGTCGCCAAACATATTTCTTTGCACGGCAATCGTCTGACCGGCTTTGACATCATCGTCGAGCTTTGCGTGAAATTCGACCAAGCCGCCATGGGTGGCGATGATCGGAAATGCCGCGTCGCCGATCATCATCTTCACATCCGCCGCGGTTTGGCCCATCGGACCGCTGATCACTTCGTAATGTTTGAGGACATTCAAAGTCCCTTCGACGAACAGGGCGATCATCTCATTGTCAAGGATACGCGCTGCACCAACTTCGGGCGTGAAGCAAGGGATGCCGACATCGACAAACGCATTGTGCAAGACACCAGGATATGCCGGGTCGTCCCACATCAAGCCAATGGGATAGAGTTCTGCCATCGTCTTCACGTCGGGGAGCCGGCGATCGCCGATGAGGAAGGCGGCGACTTCGAGACCGGTCGTTCCGGTATGAAAGTCGATCGCCAAGTCGGAGTTCGGTTTTAAGAGGCGGTTGAACAAAAGGGCCGCGTGACGGCTCGTGGCACTCGCGCCGTTCTCGTCTCCCGGCCATTCCCGATTCATGTCGATGAGATCGGCACCGCGACCTGAATTGGGCCACCGGCGCTGCATGCCTTCTAGCGCTGGGCGCGCAATATCGAGAACGGCCATGACCGTTCCGGACATCTGCGCCGGATCGAGCCGATCCATAACAGCCTGGACTGTCCGGATCGAACTCATCTCATCACCGTGGACGCCGCTGGTCAGGGTGAACCGTTTCCCGGATCGGACGCCTTTGGCGACGATCACAGACACATACCAATGCTGGCCACCGGGCATCTGTACGCCTTGGAAATAGAGGAAATGCTTCCGGCCAGGTTCGAGGTCGGCGACGTTCAGTCGACTGATAACCTTCTTCCCCTGAATGGCCTCGCCTGTGTATGCGGTCGCTGTCTCTGAGCCAGGCGCCTCAGCTGTCTCTTGCGAAGCTGCTGCGCGGGAGTCCTTGGCGAGGAGTACGGATGTTCCGGCGGCTACAATCGAACTCGTCACGAAGTCGCGACGATCAATCTTAAGATTGGACATGATGGAGACCTTTCGTCCGATCGCTCGCCGAGCCACACGCCGGCTCGTCGTGAGTAGCGGCAGCCTTTAAACAACGTCACAAAATAAATTTTCGAGGCGCTTCTCGTTCGACGATTGCGTTCAGTATAGCGCCAATCGATCAAAGGCGGACGCCCCAATCGATCGGTGAAAGCCTTTTAAATTTTTCGATGAGCAAACGACGTGTTGTTTCTGTAGGACTCCGTTCTCTGGGAAGGCCTCTGATGATCGTTGTGAAATTTATCTTTTCCCAAGCCTCGAAACAGTTATTCGAACGAATCCCGAGACTTCGACGAAATCTGCATTTTGCGCGCATTTCTTGAAAAGCTTAGGTAATGCAAAGAGCCTGAGCGGATAAATGACCGCCGTATTTTATCGAAGTAATAAATCGACGCATATAAAAGGGAGACACTTCCTCAGCGGTCTCTATAATGCAGGAAGACGGGGGACACTTGGCGGCTCGTAAGCACAAACCAAGGAGTCCGTATAATGAAGTATCTCATCGCTACCGCCTCAACGGCAATCATTCTGTCTTTTGTAGCGACACCATCAATCGCGGACGATCAAACCTCGGCGGACCGTACCCGCCATACAATGGGCAACGAAGGCAAACTTCCGGCCAGCGGTGCCGTCAGCGGTCGCGTACCCGATATGGGTGCCGGCACTGGCAGCAGCACTGGCACTGAAGGCACGTCGCATAGGATGGGCGACGAAGGCAAGCTTCCCGCAACGAACTCGATGAGTGGGCAGGTGCCGAAGATGAGCAAGCCGATGGACACGGATAAGTAAGATCCACTTCGCCATCGCGATCGGCGTCTGTAGCGCGCCGGTCGCAAGATTGCGTTTCTCATTCCTCGCTCGATAAATTGAGAGGTTCGCCATGACAGTCAATCCAATTTCGGAGAGGCATACCGAATCGTCGGAACCCAGCTGGTGGGGCGCTATTCTGGTCGGCATAATTTTTCTTTTTGCCGGCATCTTCGTGCTCGGGGATTTAGTTGCGGCCACGGTGATCAGCACGATGCTGATCGGTGTTCTGCTTGTCGTCGCAGGCGTATCGGAAATATTTCAAGCATTTTCGACGCAGCATTGGCGCGGATTCGCTCTGCGAGTGCTCGTCGGTTTGCTCTATACCGTTTGCGGAATAATGCTGATCACGGACCCGGCGCGTGCTTCCGTTATCCTGACCCTTATCTTTGCGCTGTCTCTGATCGCCTCAGGATGCGTCCGGGTCGTGCAGGCGTTCCAGTATTGGGCCCTGTTCGGTCCGTTGCTGCTGGTTTCAGGGCTTATCGGCATCGTCGCCGGGCTGGTGATCCTCGCAAAATGGCCGATCAGCGGCCTGTGGGTCTTAGGCCTTGTGGTCGGGATCGATCTCGTGTCCCACGGTATCTGGTGGCTTTTCTTTGGAAGCCGGGTGCGACATGAGCGGAATGCCGCGCTTGGCTGATGAATGCGATGACGACGGTGGAACTCGCACAAGCATAGCTCTGGAGTTGAATGTGAGCGGTAATGGCATTCGAACAGACCATCGCTCCACAGAGGCCCGGATGTGATGCTTGCTTGATCGATTTGGCACTTCAGGGCGGAGGCTCCCATGGGGCCTTCACCTGGGGCGTTCTGGATCGTCTGCTCGAAGAGCATTGGCTGAAGATCGACGGCGTTTCCGGCACATCGGCTGGAGCGATGAATGCTGCTGTCATGATCGACGGATACGCGAACGACGGTGCGGAAGGCGCTCGGGCCGCGTTGGAGCAATATTGGCGGGATGTCTCGCGTGCGGCGTTGTTGAGCCCATTCCAGCGGACGCCAATCGACATGATGATGGGGCGCTGGACGCTGGATTCGTCTCCGGCGTTCATCGCAATGGATCTGATGTCGCGGCTGGTTTCTCCCTACGATCTGAACATCGGCGGGGCAAACCCGCTCCGCGACATCCTCGAACGCAACATTGATTTCGGCCGCCTCGCGAAGGCGCCGATCAAGCTGTTCGTAACTGCAACAAACGTCCACACAGGTCGAGGGCGCGTCTTTCGCAACGCCGATATTACGTCCGACGTCCTGCTGGCTTCGGCCTGTTTGCCGAGCCTCTTTCAAGCGATCGAGATCGATGGCGAAAGCTATTGGGACGGCGGGTATTCAGGCAATCCGACCATTACGCCGCTGATACGCGAGTGTTCATCAAAAGATACGATCCTGGTGCAGATCAATCCGATATCGCGGCCGGAGATTCCCAAATCGGCGCGCGACATTCTCAATCGCCTCAATGAGGTGTCCTTCAATGCGGTTCTCCTGAAGGAACTTCGCATGATTGCGATAATGCGGCAGGTGGCCAATCCAGGCAACTGCGAGGGCGCGCTATGGGCGGGCATGAGAATTCATCGCATCGCAAGTGACGTGATGCTGACACTCGGCTATTCGTCGAAACTCAACGCCGAGTGGGAGTTTCTCTGCATGCTTCGCGACGAGGGGCGCCGAGCTGCCGACGCGTTCTTGCAAGAAGATGGCGGCAGCTTGGGCCAAGCATCTTCTTTCGATCTCGACGCATTGCTGGAAGGCGTTTGATGCAATGGGTCTCTTCGGTATTCTCCTCGGGCTCGGACTTCTCATCTGGTTGGCTTTCAGAGGCTGGAGCGTGCTTTTGCTTGCGCCAGCCGCTGCTCTCATCGCAGCGCTTTTCTCCGGCGAACCGTTGCTCGCGCATTGGACCCAGACTTTCATGGGCAGTGCTGCGCATTTTCTGGCGCAGTTCTTTCCAATTTTTCTGCTCGGCGCGCTTTTCGGAAAGTTGATGGAGGACAGCGGCTCCGTGACTGCCATTTCCGCCTTCATGACAAGCCAGCTTGGAGAAAAGCGGGCGATATTGGCGGTCGTGCTTGCCGGGGCGATCGTGACGTATGGGGGCGTCAGCCTTTTCGTCGCGTTTTTTGTTCTCGCGCCGATGGCGCGGGCGTTGTTCAGCGCAGCCGGCGTTCCGCTTCGCCTGATGCCGGCGGCGATCGTTCTGGGAACATCGACATTTACGATGTCGGCGCTGCCAGGGACGCCCGCCATTCAGAATGCGATTCCGATGCCGTTTTTCGGAACGACGCCATTTGCGGCCCCGGGGCTCGGGATTATCGCTTCGGCGATCATGCTGGGCTTTGGTATGTGGTGGCTCACGCGCGCGGAATCATCCGGGCGCATATCTGAAGCCCGCGTTGCGGCGGCTGTGATCGCTGACGATGCTGCGCGCGACGAACGCGTGCGCGAGCTCGCGACGACGGCACGCGAATTCGACCCGGCGGAGATCGACAAAGGTCATCGAAGTGATCAGTTGCCGCCGTTCGCTTTGGCAGCGTTGCCGCTGATCGTCGTTGTCGGCGTCAATTTTATCGTGTCGATGATTGTTCTGCCGCGGCTCGATACGTCCTTTTTGGCCGAATCCCAATGGGGCGCAACCTCCATTTCGTCCGTCGGTGGCGTATGGTCCGTGGTCACCGCGCTTTTTGCGGCGATCGTCACGCTGATCGTGATCAACCGATCTCGGCTGCCGTCGCTTCGCCAAAGCATGGATGCCGGCGCAAACGCTTCCGTGCTGCCCGCTCTCAGCGTCGCAAGCCTCGTGGGCTTTGGCGCGGTCGTGGCGGCTCTTCCGGCATTCACGATGGTGCGCGATTGGGTTTTGTCGATCGGCGGGGGACCACTGGTTTCTCTCGCGGTCGCGACGAACATTCTTTCGGCGCTCACCGGATCGGCATCTGGTGGCCTGACGATCGCACTCGATGCGCTCGGTCCGACATACATGAGCTTGGCCGCCGAGCATGGCATCGACCCTGCACTTTTACATCGCGTCGCGGTGATCGGCTCCGGCACGCTCGACAGCCTGCCGCACAACGGTGCGGTCGTTTCGCTCCTGGCCGTCTGCGGCTCGACGCATGGAGAAAGCTATTTTGACATCGTCATGGTCGCCATCGTCGGCGCGATCGCGGCCCTGGTCGCCGTGATCCTCCTAGGCGCAACATTCGGTTCGTTCTAGACGGTTCGCCGAATGGCTTTCAGTAAGCGTTGTTCCCGTACTCGATCGGGAATGGCGCGCCGGAGAGGATGAAGATGAGAACTTCCGGATCATCGTTAAGGTTGATTGATAGCCAACCTACCGCACTCAGATGCGTGATTTCTGCTTCATCAGCTTCGGCAAGAAGTAGGATCGGGCGGTCATGAGGTCTGCCTAGGCCGGAACTGGAATGGATATACTTAATCCAGGCTAATGCTAGACGTCCCATCATTGCTCTGGCATTCCCGCGATGCGCAATCCTTTTGAGAAGATATCGAAGTGTTCGCGACGGCGAATGGGCAGCCAATCTTTCAGATTTGAGATACGGATCGATGGATCGAGTTCGCGAAGCTCGGCCATGGCCTGTTGGGCTTCGCTGACGCGCCCGGAATGCGCTCTGGTCGCTGCGATGAGCGCAGCCACCATCAGAAAGCTCGGCAAGTTCCTGTAAGACAATTCCGCCCAGTGAGATGCCGCATCGATGCGACCAGCAAAGAGATGTGCCATTCCGATTCCGGCCTGCATGCGATAAAGTTCAGGATCAAGCGGATTGAGGAGCATCGCGCGCTCGAAATGCGCGATCGCATCGTCCGGCTCTCCCTGCCACGTCCTGAGGAAGCCGCCGAGGAACCAGGCTGCGGCAAGGTTGGGATTTAGAAACTTCGCGCGATCGACAAGGGCGATTCCGGAATCGAGATCACCCGCGAGATGCGCCAAGGCGTGCGCACCGCGCGTGAGCGCGACAGCATCGTTCCGGCCCAACTCGACGGCACGCCGTGCCAACCTGGTTCCCTCGCGCGTTTCCCATTCGCGATCCGTGCTCCATCCGTTGACTTTGCGCCAGAAATAACACCAGCCTGCCATCGCGTAGGCCGAAGCGTACTCAACATCGAGTTCAATGCTTCTTCCGAACAGTGGCAAAGCCTGATCGATGGATTCGCGGGTCCCGCGATGCACATGCGCCAGTCCACGCAGATAGCAATCATAAGCATTCAGGCTACCGGTCGGCTTGCTTTTTGTCCGTTCGATTTCGGCGAGTTCGACACGGGGCGCAATCGCGCCTGCAACGCCGGTCGCAATTCGATCCTGCAGTTCAAAAATGTCGTCGACCGTTCCTTCGAAACGCTCTGCCCAGAGCTGAACGCCGGTCATTGCGTCAATAAGCTGGCCGGTTATGCGCACGCGATTGGCGGATTTGCGCATGCTGCCTTCCAGCACATACCCAACGCCGAGCTCTTTTCCGACCTGTTTGACGTCGAAAGCGCAGTCTCGATAAATAAAGCTCGAATTTCGAGCGATGACGAACAGCCAGCGCACGCGCGACAGGGCCGTTATGATTTCCTCGACGACACCATCGGCGAAATAGGCTTGCTCTGGATCTCCGCACAAACTCTGAAACGGCAGCACGGCAATCGATGGTTTGTTGGT
>CAYYDL010000314.1:0-10102 GCA_964470545.1 uncultured Hyphomicrobium sp.
ATCGACCTCGACATTGGCCGGCTGGCCCGGACGCACGTTTTCGAGCTGCGTCTCTTTATAGTTCGCGACGATGTAGGCCGCCTTCACCGGAACGACCGCCATTAGCTGCGTGCCCGCCTGGACGTACTGGCCGACACGCAATGTGCGGTTGCCGACCACGCCGTCGATCGGAGAGACGACGGTTGTGTAGGAGAGGTTCAACTCCGCCTGCTCCTGCACAGCCTCGTCATGAACGAGCGTTGCTTTTGCCTGAGCGAGTTCCGCCTTGAGAATATCGACCTGCTGCTTCGCGTTCGTCAGGGCTGCCGTGTCACGCGTGATGGAGGCACGAGCGGCTGCAATACGCGCCTCCGCCTGCTGAGCGTTTTGCACGCTGCCGTATCCCGTCGATGCAAGGTGAGCGTAACGCGCGCTGTCCTGCTCGGCGAACGTCTCGTTGGCCTTGTCGACATCGATTGTCGCTTTGGCGCTGTTGATGATCGACTGCTGTGCTTCGAGCGCGGCCTGCTTATTTTCGATGGCAGCCTTCGCCGCCTGAACGTCGGCCTTCGCCTGCGCCAACGCCACATTGAAGTCTCTGGCGTCGATCCGCGCGAGCACCTGGCCGGCTTTCACGCGCTCATTATCATTGACGAGAACCTGCGTCAGATATCCGGAAACCCGCGGCGCAATGGTCGTGTTGTCAGCCTGAACGTAGGCGTCGTCCGTCGAAACTTCGAAACGCCAGACAGACCAGTATTCCCAACCCAGGTAAGCGGCGGCTGCAAGTGCGGCGAGGCTCGCTCCTGCAATCAGGAAGCGGCGCAGACCCTGCGCGTGTGCGACATTCGTGGCGGCTTCATTGGAAGCACCTTCCGGAATTGAAGGCGCACGCGCGCTCGTTCCATCCTCGACCTTCACCTCCGTCAGGTTCTTCAGCCCTGCGGATCTTGAGTAAGGCACTGTTTCATCGTCCGAAATTAGCCTCTCGGCCACAAGGGTGTTTGAATGTAGGCTCATCGGACTGCTCCAAAGAATGTCGCGGCGCCTGCGTCGCGATGATTTAGAAACTTGCCGTTTTCCAAAATAGGCACCATTATCTGAGTGTCAAGTGAATTTGGAAAACGGTCATGGGACAAAATAGTGTGATACCGAAACGTTGCCGCGGCCGGCCGCAAATCCGGCCGGACGAAGAAACGCTTGAACTCGTCGTCGAGGCCGCCGCGGCCGAATTCCAGGCAAACGGCTATGCCGCCGCAACCATGGGCAATGTCGCTCAGCGGGCCGGAATTTCCACCAAGACGATGTACCGCCTGATCCCCTGCAAGGCGGATTTGTTCAAGAAGGTGATCTCGGACCGGATCGGCCAGTTCATGCTTCAAGTCGACCCGGCGGAACTCGACAAGTACGATCTCGCAGAAGCCATG
Source organism: uncultured Hyphomicrobium sp. (assembly GCA_964470545.1). Lineage (GTDB taxonomy): Bacteria > Pseudomonadota > Alphaproteobacteria > Rhizobiales > Hyphomicrobiaceae > Hyphomicrobium_B. The sequence continues at coordinate 1,407 of CAYYDL010000314.1, forward strand.
GAGCGCATGTTGTTCTCTTTCGGCTCGCTAACCCTCAGCGAAGAGACGATCGCGCTCCTTCGCCTTGTCATCGGCGAAAGTGAACGGTTCCCAGAACTGGCCGCCGCCTTTCATGAAATAGCGGTGGTACAGACGACGAACGCGATGGCCGGATGGCTCGAACGTCAGTGCCGACGCGGCGCTCTCAAGATCGATAATCCCATATTATCGGCGTCGGCTCTGAGGGGCATGATGACGATGGACCTGCAGCGGTCGGCGATGCTCGGCTTGGCCGCCGCCCCGACGCCGGACGAGATCAGGTCCAGGGCGAAGTTCTGCGCGCGCCTTTTCCTCAACGGATGCCAATCCACAGGCGAATAAGCCGATCTTTTTACCTCGTCGCGAAGATCATCGTGCGTTTGGAGAATTATAGTCTTCACATCGACGCGGAGATAAGGCAACGAGCCAGGGTAAAGCTGTCGCGATCGTGCACGGGAACGACGGCGAACTTTCGCCCGAGACACGGTCTTGATGCAGCTCTGGCAATGCCCAGGAAAGATCATGACCGACAGCACAACCGGAACAAGCGAACCCGCCCCGACACCGCCGCAGCGGCGCAGGATTCCGGCATGGCTCGCAACAACACTTCGCGTGATTGCTGTCGTGTTTGCAATTTGGCTCGCTTGGTTTGTGGCGGGCCACTGGGACCGGTGGACGGGTGCCGTCCGCTTCGAAACGACCGACGATGCGTTCATTTCCGGTGACGTGACCCCCCTCGCCGCGAAAGTTTCAGGCTACATCAAATCGGTCGCTGTCAACGATTTCCAGCCGGTCAAAAAGGGCGATCTGATCGTCGAGATCGATCCAGCTGATTACAACGCCGCTCTCGTCCAGGCCCAGGCGAATGTGAGTGCCGCTCAGGCAAATCTGGCAAACCTCGCCAACCAGAAAGACGTTCAGCGCAGCCTGATCCGCCAGGCAGAAGCAACGATCGATGCCACTGTTGCCGACCTCGACCGCTACAATCTCGAAGCAAATCGCCAGCGTGATCTCTTGAAATCAGGCGTCGCCGGAACGCCGCAAGGCGTCGAGCAAGCGGACGACAATGCCAAGCGCACGGCTGCTCAGCTCGAACTCAACAAAGCGCAACTCGTCCAGCAGAAAGCGATCCTCGCAAGTCTCGACGTCGAGCAGCAGCAGCTCGAAGCCCAGGTGCGTGCGGCGAAAGCGCAGGCAGCGCTTGCTCAGAACAACGTCAGCTACACGCGGATCGTGTCGCCCGACAACGGCATCGTCGGTCAGCGTCTCGTGCGGCCTGGTCAGTTCGTGAACATCGGAACGCAGGTCATAAGTGTCATATCGCTGCCGGGAATCTGGGTCGTCGCGAACTACAAGGAAACGCAGATGACGAACATCCGGCTCGGCCAGCCGGCAACGATCCACGTCGACGCGTTCCCTGACTTGAAACTGACGGGCCATGTCGACAGCTGGGCGCCGGGTACCGGCAGCACATTCGCACTTCTTCCGCCCGATAACGCGACCGGCAACTTCACCAAAGTCGTCCAGCGCGTGCCTGTCAAAATTGTGCTCGACCGCCATCCGGCGCTTGGAACGCTTGTGCGGCCGGGAATGTCGGTGGAAGCGACGGTCGACACGGGCAGCGCCCCGCCGGAAAGCGCCGAGAGCCCGACGTCGGGCACCCCCAACATCCCGTCGGGTTCGACCAAATGAATGCCGCTACCACGACCGGACCCGTGACGGGATCGGCTTCGCCGGTCGGTGCGGAACAGCCTGTGCGGCAAACCCATAAGATAACACCACGACCCTATATCGGCCTTCTCGGTGTTCTTCTCGGTGCAACGATGAGCACACTCGGGAGCCGCACGACGACGTTCGGGCTCGCCGATCTGCGCGGCGGCCTCCACGCGGGCTTCGACGAGGGCGCTTGGATCACGACGAGCTTTGGCGTCGGGCAGATGCTGATCGGCGTCGCATCGCCCTATCTCGGCGCAATTTTCGGCGTCCGCCGCATCCTCCTCATCGGAATCATCGTCTTCTTCATGACGAGCTTACTTGGTCCGCTTTCTCCGAACCTCACCGCATTCTTGGTCATGCAGTTCCTTGGCGGCGTTGGCTCCGGAACCTTCATTCCGCTGACCGTCAGCTACATCCTCCGGAATATTCCAAAGGGTCTCGTCATCTATGGAATCTCAATTTACGCGATGAATTCGGAGCTATCGCAGAATGTCGCCGCTTCTCTTGAGGGCTGGTACACCGATCACCTCTCCTGGCGCTGGATCGATTGGCAGTACTGCGTAGCGCTGCCAATCATGTTTCTTTGCATCTGGTTCGGAATGCCGGTCGAGAGTGGATTGAGCCGCCGCCTCAGAGACCTGGACTGGCCGGGAATTTTCTACGCCGGCGCAGGCTTCGGCCTCCTTTACGCCGCGCTCGACCAGGGTAACCGTCTCGATTGGCTGAACAGCGGCTTGATCGTGGGCATGCTCATAAGCGGCAGCCTGCTTACGTTGTTGTTTATCGCGCGCGAACTCATATCGCCGCGACCCTTCGTCAACGTCAGAGTCATCGCGCAGGAAAATCTGATCCCGCTTCTTTTGCTTCTCGCAGGCTTTCGTTTCATCATCCTGTCGACCGCCTACATCATTCCGAGCTATCTGCAGACGGTCCAGAATTTCCGCGAATTGCAAGTCGGCGCGGTTCTACTGTGGATAGCCGTGCCCCAATTCGCGATTGTCTTGCCCCTCGGATACGTTCTCAACCGCGTAGACGGTCGTTACATTTTGGCTCTCGGCAACTTGATGATCGGCATCGCCTGCCTGATGGCAACCAACCTGACGAGCGAATGGGCGACCAACGATTTCCTGCCATCGCAGATCCTTCAGGCTATCGGCCAATCGTTCGCCCTGACGAGTCTGATCGTACTTGTCATCAAGTCAATCTCGCCTGCCGACGCCTTGACAATCGGCAGCCTGCTTCAGATGAGCCGATTGTTTGGCGGCGAAATCGGGACGTCCTTCATGCAGACGTTCGTCCGCGTCAGAGAGCAGGTTCATTCGAATCTGATCGGATTACACGTCGATGGCTCTTCCGTCATGACGATTGACCGGCTGACAACCTATCAAAATATCCTTGGTGCCAATTCTGCCGACCACGCTCTCACCGCAGGGCGTGCCACGAAGCTGCTCAACTCCGCGGTTGCACAGCAAGCCGCCGTGTACTCGTATATCGACGGATTTCTCGCAGCCGCGGTGGGGGCCGCCATCTGCCTCATTCTGGTGGCGACGGTCCAACGACCAAAAAATCCGGTGTTTTGATCCAAGCCGCGCTTAAGCCGCGCGACCGCCTTCAGACGTCTTGAGCTGAGAAACAGCGTGTACCTTGAGGCAATCCGGATCGATCTGTCCTGTCTTTGCGAGAGCAATGACCGACGACGCAACGCGTGCGCGGCTTTGTTCATCGCCGGGATCTATGCCGAGTTCTTCGCAAACATGGTCGAACGTTGCCTGCAGAACTTCGACTTGAGAACTGTCAAAGCTTCCGAATAAAGATCGCATCGCGTGCTCCCATTCGCATATTTAGGCGGGAGCACCAAACTCTCTCAGCCATCGGCGCCCGGGATACCCTGCCGATGATGGAGAATGATATACATCATTTTGGAACAATAACCTAACGCATTGTGCATTACACACCGCCATGATCCTCAGATTGCACGCCAACTTGCTATGCTGGACACGCGAATGTTACAGAACCTCCGCTTAGCGTCTTAGGGGGTATAACGCGTCCCATACCACTGATCTTTCGTATGCTGAAGGCATTCATGACTCAATCCAAGATCAAAGTTCATCGCGCCGACCTACCGGCCGGACTTTCGTTTCCCCGGGGCGTTGCGATCGATACGGAAACGCTCGGGCTCAATCCGCATCGCGATCGCCTTTGCCTGGTGCAGCTTTCAAGCGGCGACGGAACCGCTCACCTCGTTCAGTTCGACGGCAAGGACTACAGTGCACCACGGCTGAAAGCGCTTCTTACCGATCCCCGCACCTTAAAGATCTTTCACTTCGCCCGCTTCGACATCGCGGTTCTGAAACAATATCTTGGGGTGGAAACCGCGCCGCTTTACTGCACCAAGATCGCGTCGAAGCTCGCACGCACATACACGGACCGGCACGGCCTCAAGGACCTCGTCGGCGAGCTTCTCGGTATCGAGCTATCTAAACAGCAGCAAAGCAGCGATTGGGGCACGTCAGAACTGTCCGAAAACCAATTGTCCTATGCGGCAAACGATGTCCTGCATCTCCACGCCCTCAAGGCGAAACTCGATATGATGCTTGCGCGAGAAGGACGCACCGAACTCGCGCACTCGGCCTTTAACTTTCTCCCGACTCGCGCCCAACTCGACCTCGCGGGGTTCGAACGGGACGACATATTTGCCCACTGACGCCCGGCAAAGGCCGCCTGATGCGGTCAGGTCCCAAAGTCTCCCTAATTGCGGGCGAGATTACCGGGTCCAAAGGGGGGGATAGCGGCATGGCCAGCATGGCGGCCACGGGGAATTCAGACATCATACGCGGGCGGGAACGCGCAGCCGGCAGCAGCATCGTCATTGCGGGCGATCGCGCACAAAGCCGGTTAGCGGCACATCGCCATTCCAAACGCGTCCGCCTACTGAAGATCACTCTGCCCCTGGCCGCCGTCGCAACAACGGTGCTCGCCGCGATGAACATCCTCGGCAACGCCGGCGTCGGCCCGTCGCTTCCACCAATTGAGATCCCCAAAATCGTTGCCGATAACCTCAAGATGCACAACCCGCATTATCAGGGCTTCAACGCTGACGGTGGTCATTACTGGGTCAAAGCCGAAACGGCGCAGCAGGATCTCAAAACGCTGACCGCCGTTCATCTGGAGCATATTACCGGCGAGCTTACGGACGCCAAAAAACAGAAGACAAATCTCGTTGCGGCGCGCGGTCTCTTCGACAACAAGTCCAACATCCTTGAACTCTTTGATTCGATCGACGTCACAGGCGATGGCGGTCTGAACGCCAAACTCACGCGGGCAACGGTCCGGACGAAGGAAAACATCATCACCTCAGACGAGCCGTCGACGATTACGATGGGCGCCGGTCAGATCACATCGAACCAATTGACGATCCGTCAGAGGACGAAAGAATACACATTCCTCGACAACGTCCGCACGCATATGCAGCCCAAGAAAACAGCGGCCGCCCCCTCCGAAAGCGGTCAGGCGCAGGCTGCCCTTCCGTTCGGCAATTCGAACGAGCCTGTCGACGTCGCGGCGAACCGCCTCGATATCGACGACGTAAAGAAGACGGCGATTTATTCTGGCCAGGTTGTCGCGACGCAGGCCGGAGCGACGATGACGGCACCTGAGATGACCGTTACTTATGAAGGCGCCGTTGCGCCGGCAGGCAAGGGAAGCGCGAAATCGACAACGGAGAATTCCGAGCCCTCGGACACCAAGGTCAAGCTGATCGTCGCACGAGAGCCAGTCGCGTTGAAGCAGCCGAACGGCGAGATGGCGACGAGCCGTACGGCAACGTTCGACACGGTCGCCAATAAGGCGGTTCTCGAAGGAGATGTGGTGCTGACCCAAGGCGCCGACCGTCGGGCAGTGGGCGATCGCGTCGATTATGATCAGGCGGCTCAGACAATGGTTCTCACGGGTCCCGTTGTCGTGACGCAGGGCGCTAACGTCCTCAAAGGACGCCGCTTGGTGTACAATCGCGCCACGCAGAAAATGCAGCTTTCTTCACCGGCTAACATCATGGGAAGTGCAACGGCTGGCCGGATCACCGCACATTTCGTCAAACCCTCTTCAAAATCTGCCGCAAACCAGTCATCCGACGAAGAACCCAGCGAGGATGGCATCCCATTCGGCGCCGCCTTCAAGACGGACGCCAACGCGCCCTATGACGTCGCCGCAGATCGGCTCGACGTTGACGACAACGCAAAAACCGCCATGTTCACCGGCGGCGTTTCTGCCGTGCAAGGCAACGTGACGATGCGTTCTCAGGAGATGACCGCCTTCTACACCGGGAGTGCCGGAATGGGCTCGGCCGGTGATGACTCGTCATCCACGACGCCCGCGACGCTTACGCATCTGACGGCCAAAAAGAAGGTCGTCGTTTCTGCAAAGGACGGCCAGACGGCAACGGGTGACTGGGCGGAAGTCGATGTGAAGAAAAACCAGACCACGATGGGGGGCAGTGTCGTGCTGACGCAAGGCAAGAATATCGTCCATGGCACGAAGCTCGTAATCGACATGAACACCGGCGAAGCCACGATCAAGACGGAGCCGCCGAAGAGCAACGGTCCGATGGTCAGCAGCAGTGACAGCGACGGCAACGGCGAGATTTTCAAAGCCGAACGTCCCAGCGCGGTCTTCTATCCTGGCCAGCTCAAAAAATCGAAAATTCAAGCTGATGGCTGGCAGGTCCGTACGTCGCCTTGACCGCGCCGCAGAGTTGGAAACAGTGCTGCGTGAAACGGAGCATGCCGTAAGACGGCGAGGTGTTAGTGTTTAAGGCTCTTCCAATTCGCCTGAAAACGAACGGCAAGGCGCCGAACGGAGCGAGCGGCTATGCCAATGGCAGCCGCACAGCGCCACAGAACACGCCCGCCGCGGAAGATCCTCATGCGATTGGAGCCGATGGCTGGCTGACTGCCTACGACGTCAAAAAATCGTACCGCAAACGCATGGTCGTCAAAGGCGTCAACCTCGCAGTCGGGCGCGGCGAATCCGTCGGCCTTCTAGGCCCTAATGGCGCGGGCAAAACCACGGTTTTCTACATGATCACCGGCCTTGTCGCTGCCGACGAAGGACGGATTACGATCGACGGCGAGGATGTAACCAAGCTCCCGATGTATCAGCGCGCCCGGCTGGGCGTCGGCTACCTCCCGCAGGAAGCATCAATCTTTCGCGGCCTGACGGTTGAACAGAACATCATGTCCGTTCTCGAACTGATCGAACCGGACCGCAGGGCGCGGAAAGAGCAGCTCGACAGTCTGTTAGAGGAATTTTCCATCACGCGGCTCAGAAAATCGGCGGCGATGGCTCTTTCGGGCGGCGAGCGTCGGCGCTGCGAAATTGCCCGCGCGCTGGCCTCACGGCCGTCATTCATGTTGCTGGACGAACCCTTCGCCGGCATTGACCCGATCGCCGTCGGCGACATCCAGCAGCTTGTTCGCCACTTGACCGAACGCGGTATTGGTGTGTTGATCACGGATCATAACGTTCGTGAAACATTAAGCCTGATCGACCGCGCATATATTATCTACGACGGTCAGGTTCTGACGCAGGGCAAGCCTTCAGAAATCATATCGAATGAAGATGTGCGGCGGGTCTATCTTGGAGATATGTTCGTTAATACGGGTTGAGTATTGGTGGCTCCGCAGTTTTAATGACGGAGCAGCGGATTAGTGGCGCTTTCAGCAAAATTGGAGCTGAGACAAGGCCAGCAGCTGGTCATGACGCCGCAGCTGCAGCAAGCCATTCGCCTTCTTCAGCTTTCCAACCTGGAGTTGACCGAATTCGTCGACGCGGAACTTGAACGCAATCCACTCCTTGAACGCGATGACTCCGCTGGCGCAAAGCCGGCCGAGGATCCTGTCGAGGAACGGCAGGATGAACGGAGCACAGCCTCTGAGGAGGGCTGGCTGGATTTGCGTGAACCCGTGCACGATCACACGGGTGGTCTCGACGCCGATTTCGGAAACGTGTTTCAGGAACCCGGAACGGGCGAACCCGGCTCGCCAAGCGCCGGCACATTGGGCCTCAGCTTATCGAACCTTACCCAGCGGATGCACAATGGCGGCGACGACGATAGCGGTTTGGAAGAATTCGTCGCCGACCAGATCTCGCTGCGAGAACATTTAAGCGCACAATTGCCGCTGACTGTGAGTTCGCCCGTCGAACGGCTCATAGGACAGCATTTGATCGATCTCGTGGATGAGGCGGGCTACATTCCCGCCAATCTGGACGCCCTTTCGCAGCGCCTCGGCGCCTCGCTTGAGTTAATCGAGAGCGTCCTCACAAAGCTGCAGACATTCGATCCTCCCGGCATCTTCGCCCGCTCACTTGCGGAGTGCCTCGCGCTCCAGCTCAAGGATCAGAACCGGTATGATCCGCTGATGGCTGAGTTGCTTGCCCACCTCGATCTCCTCGCCAGCCGCAATATCGCCGCGCTGAAAAAGGCTATCGGCGTCGATATGGACGAGCTCGCCGATATGATCCGTGAAATCAAGCGCCTCAATCCCAAACCCGGCCTCAAATTTGGTTCGGTACAGGTCCAGCCCGTTGTCCCGGACGTGATCGTCCGTGCCGCTTCCGACGGTGGCTGGCACGTAGAACTAAACAGTGACACTCTGCCACGGGTTCTCGTCAACCGGACCTACTACACGCGAGTCGCGCGCACCGCGACCTCGGAGAGGGACAAAAACTCTCTTTTCGACTGCCTGCAAACAGCCAACTGGCTGGTGAAAAGCCTCGATCAGCGCGCCCGGACGATCCTGAAAGTCGCCGAGCAGATCGTGCGTCAGCAGGACAGCTTTTTCATGTACGGCGTGCAGCACCTGAGACCTCTCAACCTTAAGGTGATCGCGGACGCCATCTCGATGCACGAATCGACCGTCTCACGCGTCACGTCCAACAAATATATCTCGACCCCGCGTGGCATA